>NZ_DGYQ01000004.1:62542-108719 GCF_002396765.1 Exiguobacterium sp. UBA5002 | reverse complement strand
GAGACACAAGCCAGTTTTCCTGCTTTATACAAGCAGGAAAGCTGGTCTTGTTTGTCTCTGAAGCGCATAAATGCGCTTTTTCCTGTAGGAGTTGCGTATGACGCGTCATTCTTTGTAGAAACTAACTTTTGAGTCAGCTCCCTTTTCTATAATCTGAGACGACACCTGAATGGGATCGACTCCTCTTCTTGATCACATGACCCGTTTGAATAACTTCTCGAGTTCATACGTCGTCCATTCAATGATGACCGGACGTCCGTGTGGACACGTGAACGGCATCTCTGTCTTCGCTAAATCATCAATCAACCGACGCATCATCTCATCGTTCAACGGATGATTCGCCTTGATCGATTTCTTACATGCCATCATGATGGCGGCATCTTCCCGATACGTCTCAAGATCGATTTTCCGTTTCATCAATGCCTCATCGAGTAATTCTTGAATCGTCTCTTCCTGTCGATGGGACGGGAACCACGTCGGAACTTCTCGGACGATGAAGCTTTGTGGACCGAACGCTTCGAATTCAATGCCGACGTCTTTTAGTAACGGAAGGATTTCCTCCATTCGTTTCATGTCATCTGACGAGATTTCAAACGTATATGGTAAGAGCAATTGCTGCCGTTGCTCTGGTGGTCGACCGAACATGACTTTATACGTCTCGTATTTGATCCGTTCCTGAGCCGCATGTTGATCAATCATATACATCCCGTCTTCTCCGGCACAGACGATATAGGACGAATGAAGTTGTCCGATGACGTCGAGGTGTGGAAAGCGCGGACGCGCGTGAGATTCTTCCATCGGTTCGACAACGTCCTGCTTGACCGGTGCGATGGGCTCGAATAGATCATCCTCGTTACTAAACGGCAATGGTTTCTCTACAAAGGGTCGATCGTCCTCTTGCGGTTTTTTCGGAATCGGATAATTCCAGACTGCTCGCGATGACGTCTCCTCGACCGGTTCCGCGACGTAAGAAAAATCGAGTTTCTCTTGACTACTCGGATCCTTTTTCGGTTTCGGTGGCGTCACCTTCGGAATCAACGTCTCTCGGCTGAGCGTCATCTTGATTGTCTCTTGAATCAACTGACAGAGCTCCATCTCTTTTGAAAGACGAACTTCCCGTTTCGCCGGGTGGACGTTGACGTCAATCAGGAGTGGATCCATCGTCACCTCAATGACCGCAATCGGATACCGTCCAATCGGTAAGAGCGTATGGTAACCGTTCAAGACCGCTTGCGTCAGGGCGAAGTTTTTGACCGAACGTCCATTAAGAATCAACGTGATGTAATTCTTCGAGGCACGGGTCACTTCCGGTTTGACGAGATGACACGTCAATTGATAATCGGCATTCGCTCCCTTAGCGACCAACGTCCCTTGGATCGTTTGATGACCGTAGACACTCGCCAGTGCTTGCCGGACGTCTCCTGATCCGTTCGTCTGGATCAACGTCTTCCCTTCATGGGTTGCTCGAAGTTTGACGTCTGGATGAGCGAACGCCATCCGGTTCAGCACGTCCGTGATTGCGGCAAGCTCCGTATGTGTAGTCTTCAAGTATTTCAAACGAGCCGGTGTATTGAAGAAGAGATGCTCGACCGTCAATTCCGTTCCCCGGTTCATTGCTGCTGGTGTCCGCTTTACGACCGTCCCGTACTCAAGCGTCACTTGAATTCCTTCTGCGTCCTCGCGTTTCGTCTTCAACGTCACTTTACTAACGGATGCGATCGAGGCAAGTGCCTCTCCGCGAAAACCAAGTGTCTTGATTCGGAACAAGTCATGCTCGTCCTTAATCTTACTCGTCGCATGACGAACGAAAGCCAGTTCGGCGTCATCCGGGTAAAACCCATGTCCGTTGTCGCGGATCGTCATCCGTTTCATTCCGGCTTCTTCGAGTTCGACATCGATTTGGGTCGCACCGGCATCAAGTGCATTCTCAACCAGTTCCTTGACGACCGATGCCGGTCGTTCGACGACTTCTCCCGCCGCGATTCGGTTCGCTAAACTATCGGATAATTCACGAATGATTCCCACTGCATTCTCCTCACTTTCTCGCTTCAGCTTGTAGACGGTATAGCGTATTCAGTGCCTCGAGTGGCGTCATATTAATTAAATCAAGACTAGCCATCGTCTCTCGCAGAGGATCCGCTTCTGAGAACAGACTGAGTTGATCAATCGGCTCCTCCTGAACAAGGGCTTTTACAGGTGCTGCGACCGGAACAGGCTCAGCCTGCTCGAACTCGGACAAGAGGACTTGCGCCCGCTCAATCAGACTATCTGGTAAATCAGCTAGACGCGCGACATGGATTCCGTAAGATTGATCGGCTTTTCCGTCGCGTACTTCATGCAAGAAGACGACGCGTCCCTCTTGTTCGACGGCGCGGACATGAACGTTCGCTAATCGATCAATCGATTCTTCGAGCACTGTCAATTCATGATAATGCGTCGAAAATAGCGTCTTTGCCCCGACGTGCCGGGCGATGTGTTCAACGATCGCTTGTGCGAGTGCCATCCCGTCGTACGTCGAGGTCCCGCGACCGATTTCATCTAGCAGGATCAACGACCGGTCCGTCGCGCGCGTCAACGCTTCTTGTGTCTCGACCATCTCGACCATGAATGTCGACTGTCCACTGACAAGGTCATCTGCCGCCCCGATCCGCGTGAAGATTTGATCGAAGATCGGCAGTTCCGCTTGAGCAGCTGGTACGAACGAGCCGATTTGATGCAATAAGGCAATCAAGGCGAACTGTCGCATATAGGTCGATTTACCGGACATGTTCGGTCCAGTGATCAACAGCATCTCGCGTCCTTCGTTTAAGGTGATCCCGTTCGCAACATATTCGCCGCGCGGTAAGACAGTCTCGATGACCGGGTGACGCCCTTGCTGAATATCAACCGTTCGTCCCGTCGTCGTGATTGGTCGGACATAGTCGTGTGTTTCGGCAATCTCAGCCAGTGCGACGAGGACGTCGAGTTCCGCAATCCGGCGACTGACGCGTTGTAAGCTTTCGATATGTCCTTTGACTTCATCGCGCACTCCACAGAAGAGATCGTACTCGAGCGTGACACTCTTCTCTTCCGCACCAAGGATCAACGCTTCTTTTTCCTTCAATTCCGGTGTGATATAACGCTCAGCATTAGCGAGTGTCTGCTTCCGTTCATACCGTCCTTCCGGTAACAGTTTGGCATTTGCACGCGAGACCTCGATGTAATAGCCGAAGACACGGTTGTAACCGATCTTCAACGTTTTGATGCCGGTTGCTGCTCGTTCATTTGCTTCAAGCGTCGCTAACCACGTCTTACCGTCTTTTGAAGCAACAAGTAACTCGTCGAGGTCTGGTGAATAACCGGACTTGATCATGCCGCCCTCTCTCGTTGAGATCGGTGGGGCTTCAACGAACGCACGATCGAGTAGATCGCTCAATTCGTCGTGTGGATCAAGTCCGAGACTAAGTTGACCGAGACGTTCGCTCATCATCTCTTCAAGTGCTGATTGAATACGGGGAATCAATCGCAACGTCGACTTCAATTGAACGAGATTACGCGCTGACGCTGTTCCGTAACCGACTTTTGCGACGAGTCGCTCAAGATCATAGACTTCCCGTAACGTATCTTTTAATTGCTGACGCTCGAAATAGTGCTGCAACAGTTCCTCGACAGCGTCGAGCCGTTCCGTGATGACGCGCTCCGATAACAACGGTTTTTCCAGCCAGCGTTTCAGCATCCGTCCACCCATCGCTGTACCTGTCACGTCAAGTAGACCAAGCAACGAACCCTTTTTGTCTCCTGTCCGTGCCGAGCGGACGAGCTCAAGATTCTTGACCGTATTCGGTTCGAGTTGCATGAAATCGCTCGCTTCGTAGACAATGGCCGGTTGCAGATGTGTCAACGCTCGTTTTTGTGTATCGTGCATGTAGGCATAGAGGACCGCAAAGGCTTCCGCTTGGGCTGTATCAATCGCGCGATCGCCATGTGGATGTGTCTCGCGTCGTGAACTGCGCGTCAGCGGGATCCGTAAGGACGCAAGTGCCGTCTCATGTTCCTCTGTCGTGACGATGATTTCCCGTGGCAAGATAATGCTTAATTCTTTGATTACACCATCGAGTGTCGCAACGCTTGTCAAGGCACTCTCACCCGTCGAGACATCTCCTCTGGCAATCCCAAAGCGACCGTCCTGTTCAACGACTGCAACTAAGTAACGATTTTCTTTTTCCGTTAAAGCGGACATCAACGTTCCCGGTGTGATGACTTGGATAACTTCGCGTTTGACAAGTCCTTTCGTCAACTTTGGATCCTCGACTTGATCACAAAGCGCCACTTTATACCCACGCTCGATCAACTGTTCGATGTAGCCGTTCGCTGCGTGATGGGGTACGCCACACATCGGAATCGGATGCTCCGCGTTTTTACCGTTTTTCACCGTCAACGTCAACTCCAGTTCATGGGCGACCTTTTTGGCATCCTCAAAGAATAATTCATAAAAATCACCGAGCCGATAAAACAAGAAAGCGTCCGGATAGTCCGCCTTGATCGAGAAGTATTGTTTCATCATCGGTGTGTTGTGTACTGCTTCCATTCTTCCACCTCATTCGTCGAAAAAGCCGACGGATGTCCGTCGGCTTTTCGTTCATTTCGTGATTAGTAGCCGCAACCGCCGCTTTTGTTTTCTGCTTCCATGCCGCTACCTGTCTTACCTGCAAGAACATCTCCGTCCGTCGCTTCGATGATTTGATCCGTAATCCCGTTCGAGATCGTCACCGTGATGTATTGGAGAAGTCCGTTGACTTCTTCTTGCGTTTCTTGGAACTGTTGGACGACAGGCATCTCATCGAGCTCAGCGAACAATTTATCGAGCTTCGCTTCGACACGTGCGAGTGCTTCTGTTTTGCCGTAATGCTGGCAGTTGACTGCCTCTTTTTGAAGGAACTTGATTTGTTTCATCATCTTTTGGACTTTTTCATTCCCATTGATGTTGGCTTCTGCCGCTTTGAATCGTTCTACTTCCGGTGTCTCTGAAATCATTTTGGCGATTTCATTGGCTTTTTCGATGATTTGTTCATCTGTATACATCCACATTCGTCCCCTCTATCGTTAGCGAACACGTCGCTTCCCTTAGCATTTCTGAACGATTCCTCGTTCTATCGCATTCATTATACCGTTCTGACGATAGAGTGACAAGAATAGTTCCTTATTCAATCGAACGCCATAATAGATAGGCGGCGTGACTGCGGACAGGGGCAAATTCCTCCGCCAGTCGCGTCGCTTCTTCCACCGTCGGTCGGTAACCGAGCAACCGTTCGAAAGCCCGTAAAATCCCGATGTCCGATGCCGGAAACAAATCCGGACGACCGTACCCGAACATCAGGACGTTTTGGACCGTCCATGGTCCAACGCCTTTCAGTGCAATCAACGTCTCAGCGATTTCTGCGTCGGTCGCTGACGTCAATGCATCATAATCAATCGCTGCTGTTGCTACCCCGAGTAGATAATCGACTTTACGTCCTGATAGTTGCAGAGCGAGCAAGTCCTCGCGACGCGCTGCCGCTAGTTGGCGCGGTGTCGGCGGTAGGATGATTCCATCCTTGACCGTTCCGAATGTCCGAAAGACACGTTCCGTCAACGTATGCGCAAACGACAGATTGATTTGTTGATGGATGATCGAACGAATCAAGGCCGTGAACGGTGAATGATCAAGAACGAGCCGTTCGTCGCCGAACTGTTCGACGATCGCATGTAACGACGTCGTCTTGAGATGCTGCGCAGGATTCGGCTCACTGAGTCGAAAGCGCCGATTGAGTTGCGTCAGCACCGCTGCTTGCGGTCCTGAACCGTCAATCCGTAACGTATAACCGTCGATGGCTTCCATCATCGTGATATATGCCTGATCGTTGATGAAGACCGGAACGACGAGTCGCCCATCCTGTTCGATTTGTAACGGGTCTTCCGTCAAACGAGATACGATTCCTTTAAAATCCAATGCTTCCGACAACGTCAGATCATATGTCCACCGGCTCATCCGACGAACACCTTGATCGCACCGAGAATCAAACCGATGATGAATCCACACAATGCCCCGTTGACCCGAATCCACTGCAAGTCACTGCCGACCTTATCCTCGATCATATGAATCAGTGTCTCGGTATCGAACCGATTTAAGTTCTCGCGCACGAGTCCGCCGATTTTTTTGTGATTTTGTTCGACGAAACGCACGAGTTGCTCCTTCATCCACTGATCACTGCTATCCTTGAACGTCGGATGCTGTTCCCAGTCGTCTAAAGCGCGCGAAAGCATCGGCATCGCCCGTTCCGTCCAGAAAGCGTCTGACGTCAAATAGCGTTCGAGCTCGATCAGACCAGCGTCATAGGCACGTTCAATGACCGGAACGAAGTCAAACCGGTCGACCTCACTTGCCTTCCAAGCATCGATTTTCGCGAGACGCTCTTCATCAATCGACAACTGTGCCAGGTTACGACGCAGATGATCGAGAATCGCGAGTCGATTTGGATGATGGACGTGTCGCATATCTTGAATGACCGTCAACAAGACGCCTTGAATGACCAGACTGAGTTTTTCTTCCGAATAGACTTTTTGGACGGTTCGCGCCGTCACCCGCAAAAACGTATTCTTTTCTTGGTCAATCATTGCCGTATAAGCAAGGCGGCCGATCTGATCGCGAATGATCGGATCTTCGAGAAGACGTTGGCCGTAATCGAGTAACTGATCCATCAGCCACTCGTCGAGTCGACGTTCCTCATTCAACTCCATCGCCCGGACCGCCAGCCGTTTGGACGGATACGCTTTGATCGTCTCCGTCACCCGTGTATTCGCAAACTCAAGAATTGCCTCTTTCGGTAGTTTCCGAATCAAACCCATCAACAGCTCGGTGACGGTTGCTCGAAAGGCAGGTAAGACCAGAATCGAACGTAAAATTTTGATGACACGATCTGCAAGCGTCATATGTTGCAGCTTCGCAACGATACTTTCTTTGTTCAGTAAATCCGTCTCGAGCATATGAACAATCGATTCGATGACCCGTTCCCGATTTTTCGGCAATAGGTTCGTATGGGGAATCTTTAATCCAAGCGGGTGACGAAACAGCGCCGTGATCGCGAACCAGTCGGCAATCCCACCGACGAGTCCGGCTTCAAAACCACTCTGGAGCCAAAAGACCCACGCATTTTCTTTAAATGGCAATGAGACGACGAATCCGACCGCCATGAAAATCAACGAAACGGTTGCAAGCCGCCGTGTCGATGTTTTAGGTTGTTCAAATGATGACACATCGTTTCCTCCTTCAACTGAGTCACTTATCTACCTTACGAACGGGACAAGGATTAGGTTTCGACACGAAAGAGCCCCAGTCATCGACTGGGACTCCCTATGTACTTAAAACGTGTATTCACCAAAACGGTCGCCATCCCATGTCGCGGTTGCCGTTGAGACAAAATAGACCAGTCCGTTGCCGAATGTATTTTCCATTAATGAAACGAGTTGTTGACCATTCGTCTGCTCGACGAACGCTAATCGGACTTCTTCTTTCCCTTGATAAATCCGTTCGTAGACACTTAAACCGCGTGCATTGAGAAACGTACGCGCCGACTCGAATTGAATCGGACCGACTTCAGGTCGTCGTTCCTGAATGAACGACTGACATTTTTGTTCGAATGTCTCCATGGTTCTTCACTCCTTCTCTCTTTTTGTTCATGGATATCATGTTCCCGACTCTTCCTCATCATAATCCTCAAATGTGAAAAAAGCGACAGATGCGTCGCTTCTTTCATCAGTTTACGACGATTTCTCACAATCTGACTCCAAACTGTCGGGCAGCATGGATCGCAGACGTCGTCGCACCGATCGTTCCAGCACCCGGAAAGATGGTATCGCCGATTGCAAAGAAATGATCGACACCTGTTCGAAACGGTGCCGCGAATAGGAGACTCGTACTCGGACGTTGCGGATATCCACCGACTCCACCATCCGGGCGGAACGTATAGCGGACCCATGCACCTGGTCCACCCGGATGGCGTTCGATTGCCTGTTGACTAAAACCCGGAAACTGCTGTTCGAGAATGGCTTCGAAGATCGCCGACATCGTCTCGACTTGTCCGTCGTAACGTTTGCGGTTCGTCTTATCAAACGTACCAATCGGAACATGGCATGACATCGTCAGCGTCCGCTGACCAACTGGTGCACGTAATCGATCATCCGGACGGGACAGCGAGATGAAGGCATGACCTGAAGGTAAGGACGTATCATGAACTTGCCGGAATGCTTCGTCAGACAAAATGAGCGCCTCTGGAATCGCCGCATAATACGTAAAGGTCGCCCATTGCTGTAATTTTTCCTGTCGTCGGTACGTTCGTCGTAATGTTCGTCGCATATCCATGCTGACGACTTCTCGGATGCCTTCAAGCGGAACCGCACAGATGACAGTATCAGCAATCATCAAGCGTCCTCGGCGATCCTCGATCAAAAATCCATCTGATGTCTTTCGGATCGACGTGACTTTCCGTCCAAGGAGACAGGTTGCCCCGCTCGCCTCTGCTGTCTCTTTCAATTGCTCAGCCAGTCGGTACAAGCCGCCCGGAACATAATAGGCACCTTCATGATAAATCGATAAGGCGACGGCTCCTAGTAAAGCTGAGGCCTCCTGCCCAGTCTGCATGCTGTCGAGCAAGATCCCGTCGATCACTTGTGCGAACAACGTATCCGCTAGTTCATGTTTTCGTAACAGATGACCAATCGTCAGCGGAAAATACGGTAAAAGGACGACACTTTTCGCATGTCGGACTAACCGCCGGACGTCTGCTGGATCTTGAAGTGGTAATGCTGGAAGTTCTGCCATTAGCGGACGAATCACCTCGTAAATCTGCTCGATTTCTGCAAAGAAAGCCTGAATCGACGATGCCTGCTCTGGAAAATGTGATGTCAATTCGGTTAGAAACGCAGCACGATCCTGATAATAATGAATCGTCCGTCCTGCGATGCGAATCGTCATGACGACGTCGAGCGACTCGACCTGATGCGTCACTCCAAGATGATTAAGAACACGATCGTGAATACCACCGGGCTCAAACCCCATTCCGAGTGTCGCCCCTACTGGATACGTCAGGTCCCGGCGCGTGAACTTCCCGGCTGATCCCCCCCATTCACGGCTTCCTTCAAGGACGGTAACAGTATGTCCTTCTTGTGCGATCAGAGCCGCAGCCGTTAAACCTGCAATTCCTCCGCCGACGATGACGACGTGTTTCATGATGATTCCTCCTCCGTGACCCGATTTTCTTTAAATAGGAAATTGCGGATTTCGCGGAAGACCGGCTCCCGGCGATGAATCGTGAAGTGATCATATTTATACGATTTTGTCTGGATATTATCCGTGTAGTTCTCGAGTGCAAAGGAACTCTTTAACGAAATCATATTGAAATCGCCTCCTTTGGCACCAAACGAATAGACGAGTACATCGCGTGGCCATGTCTCGAGCCGCTTAGTTAAATTGTTCATCGCTGGTGAGCCCTTCGCGAGATCACGAATGGCGGGACTGTTCGTATTCGTGCCAAGCGGTGCGAGCGTCAACCCGAGTTTTGCGTAATCGGAACCGGCGATCGGTGAGTCGAGCGTCACGACTTTTCGGACGTGATACGGCATCTCTTCTTGGACCGTATAGGCGACGACATCCACACCACCCATGCTGTGACCGACGAGCTGGATATCGGAAAAGGTCACTTTTTGTTTCGCATCATACGCAGCAATCGCTGCATTCAACCACTTTTGTTGATCGGCAAGGCTCGCCTCGTCGTCCGCAAAGACGATTCGGACAAGCGGGTAGCCGGTCGGCGAGGGTGTGACGCTACAAGTCGCTTTTCCGGAACGAGTCACGTCACATCGACCACCATCATCGGCGACTTTTTTATTCGTGAAGTTTTGAATCATCGGCACGAACGTCCGCTCCGTCCCGAATAGCCCGTGGACGAGGAACGTCGGTACGATTTCACTCTTTCCTTGTGTGACGATCTGACGCGTTGGTGGCGGCGCACTCGACGTATCCTCCGCGAACACCCACCACGCGCCTCCCCCAACGATCAAACAGACGAGGAGCGAGATACTAATCGTCTTCAACTGTTGCCGGCGCAAACGGCGGACACGGTGAAAGACCCAGTAGAGCAATAATCCGACACCGATTAATAACACGATACCGGTAATGATCCAACCTGTCGGATTCGGTACATAGGCAATCAACTGTAGCTGGTTGGCTTTCGTTCCGTATAATTTCCATGACACATCATGATAATTCGACCAGTCGATCTTTTCTCCGTTTTGGAGACCGATCACTTTCGGACCGTGGAGTTTGATCTCGATATCGGCTTGACGGATATACCGGTCGGCGAGTTTCTTAACCTGTCCCGTCGGTTGATAGCCTTTGATATTCAAACGATCGATACTGAGATCGATGTTCGTATCCAGTCGATACGTATCGAACCAAAATCCGTCCGATTTTTTCATGTCGAACTTCGTATCAGGTGGAATGAGAATCCCTCCGATACCTGTCTTCCATTCCTCCTTGATCGACGTCATGTCCTTGAAGTTCGCGAATGTCTTCTGCATCCGGATCCCTTCATAGTCATCCTTCGTCTTGAACGTTTTCGCCGCATAGCCGTTCTTTTCTGCCTGTTTGACATAACTATTCCAATTCGGATTTAGGTTCAGTAAACGCGCTACTGGGTGTTCCTTTGCGGCATATGTCGTTTTTAAGGTGACACTCTGATCGGTATGAATCGTCGCATCATATTGGATGCGAATACACCCCCCAAGGAGCAGCGTCAGCATCAAAAATGAGAGCAAAATCCCTTTCTTCTTCGTACTCATCAGGTCACATCCTTTCCTCATCTGTTATTCCCTATCTCGCAAAAGTAAAAACGGTCGACGTTGATTCTTTCGTCATGACGCACTTCAGGCAGCGGATCGCTGATCCGCTGCCTGAAAGTATGCGGACGCATTTCGTCCGTGATCGATATCAACCGATCAAGTTTAATTCACGACCGACTTTTTCGAACGCTGCAAGAGCCGTCGTTAAATCTTCACGCGTATGTTCCGCCGTCACGATCGTCCGGACACGTGCTTTTCCTTTTGCGACCGTCGGGAAGGCGATGCCTTGAGCGAAGACACCTTCTTGACGGAGGCGATCCGACAATTCGTGGCAACGTGCTTCATCCCCGACGATGACCGGTGTGATCGGAGTCGTCGACGTGCCGATGTCGAATCCAAGATCCCGGAGTCCTTGTTTGAAGAATTCCGTGTTTTCCCACAGACGTTCGAAAAGTACCGTTTCTTCTTCCATAACGCGGAGTGCTTCGCGGTTCGCTTCGACGACCGCTGGTGGATGTGATGTCGAGAACAAGAACGGACGTCCTTTATGGATCAGATAATCTTTGACGTGCTGTTCACACGCGACGTATCCGCCAAGGACACCGATGGCTTTTGAGAGCGTACCAACTTGAAGAGCAACACGTCCGTCAAGACCGAAGTGATTGACCGTACCGCGTCCCGCTTTCCCAAGCACACCTGACGCATGAGCGTCATCGACCATGACGAGTGCGTCATAACGCTCGGCTAATTCAACGATTTCTGGAAGTGGTGCGATGTTTCCGTCCATCGAGAAGACACCGTCCGTGACGATAAGGCGCGTCCGCGCGTCTTGTGTTTCTTGTAAGGCCGCTTCAAGATCCGCCAAGTCGACGTGTTTATAGATCCGGCGTTTCGCTTTCGTCAGACGAATCCCGTCGATGATCGAAGCGTGGTTCAACTCATCCGAGATGACGACGTCTTCCGGACCGAGCAGTGCCGATAAGACACCTAAATTCGTGGCGAATCCAGACTGGAAGACGAGTGCTGCTTCCGTGTGCTTGAATGTCGCAAGTTCCCGTTCGAATGCTTGGTGCATCTCGAGTGTCCCGGCAATCGTCCGAACCGATCCTGTTCCAGCACCGAACGTGCGCGCTGCTTCCGCTGCTTGTTCAGCAAGACGTGGATGTGCGGCGAGTCCGAGGTAGTTGTTCGACGACAGTTGAATGAGTTCCTTACCATTGATCGTCACGCGGTTATGTTGCGCGCTCTCAAGTGCTACGAGGTTGCGGAACGTGCCCGCCTGTTTCATCTCTTCTAGTTCTGTCCGTAAGTGTTCAAATCCCATTAATTCGTCCCCCTTGGTTGTAATACGACTTTCCCGCATTTCCCTTGACGCATCAATTCAAATCCTTCTTCGAACCGCTCTAGCGGCAACGTGTGTGTAATTAACGGTCGGACATCGACTTTTCCGCTCGATAAGAAAGCAGAAACCTGGCTCCATGTCTCGTACATCTTCCGACCCGTGATGCCTTGAACCCGGACACCTTTGAAGACGACATGGTTCGTCAAATCGATTTCGACCGGTTTGACCGGCAGACTGAGGATGTTGACGTCTCCACCTGCTGTCACCATCTCGAAGGCTTGACGAATCGCAACCGGATGACCACTCATCTCACAGACGACATCAATTCCATCCCCGTCCGTCATGCGCTCGATCCGCTCCAAGACATCGTCATGACGTGAATCGATGACGACATCCGCCCCCATCGTCCGTGCGAGTTCAAGACGATATGGATTGACGTCGATTGCGACGACTTCCGCCGCACCGACTGCTTTTGCGACCGAAACTGCCATCAGACCAATCGGACCACAACCGACGATTGCGACCGTTTTCGCGCTGACATCGCTCGCGAGTACCGTATGGACGGCATTGCCCATTGGCTCTTGAATCGAAGCGATCCCTGCTGGCATATCTTCCGGGTTGACCCAAAGGTTTTCTTCCGGCATGACGACGTATTCCGCAAAACAACCTTGTGTATCGACACCGATGATCTTCGTGTTCTTACAGATATGATATTGACCACGAAGACATTGTTTACATTGATGACAGACGATATGCGTCTCCGCCGAGACACGGTCACCGAGCTTCAAGCGTTTCGTGCCTTCTCCAAGCTCGACGACTTCGCCCGAGAACTCGTGACCGAAGACATACGGCGGATTGACACGCGAGGCTGCCCACGCATCCCACTCATAGATATGCACGTCCGTTCCACAGATCGATGTTGCCTCGACTCGAATCAAGACTTCCCCACGACTCGGTACGGGTACCGATACTTCTTTCAGTGCCGCACCGAATCCGCGCTCTTCTTTGACGAGTGCACGCATCGTTTTCGTCGTTGCCGTCTCTTCTACCGTCGTTACTAATTTCGTCATCTTTCCCCGACTCCTTCGCGGAAGTTCGCGTTTATGTATATGTGGCGAACTTCCAAATGTTTAGCATCCCCAAAAAACCAAACACATCTTTCCTCTATCTTACATGAATTCTGCCGCTAGTTTACCGAATGTTTCTTCGTTTAGCTCAAGATCCGCATATGCGAGACCTGATTCTTGATAGCCGTCGATTTGTGACTGGTAATCAGGACGTGTTTCATCCTGATAAATCAATCCCATGACGAGTCCGTCGTGAGCATGAACGGTCTGTTTTGCAAGATCCAAGTTCGACGGATCGTATCCTTCGATGTCGGACAGCTTCGTCAAGTTCTGTTTGAACCAATCGTACGTATTGACCTTGTTGAACGTGACACACGGACTGAAGACGTTGATGAACGCAAACCCCTTATGTGCCGTCGCTTGCTCGATCAGTTGCGTCAAGCCCTTCAAATCGTTCGAGAAGCTTTGGGCAACGAACGTCGCACCAGCCGTCAAGGCGAGTTCAACCGGTGAAACACTCTTTTCGATCGACCCTTTTGGCGTCGATTTCGTCTTGAATCCAGGTGCAGAAGTAGGTGATGTCTGTCCTTTCGTCAAGCCGTAAATCTGATTGTCCATGACGATGTACGTCATGTCGACATTGCGCTTGAATGCATGAATCGTATGTCCCATGCCGATCGCAAATCCATCACCGTCGCCACCAGACGCGATGACTGTCAATTCGCGGTTCGCCATCTTAACACCTTGGGCGATCGGAAGGGATCGTCCATGAACGCCGTGGAAGCCATACGTATTGATATAACCGGAAATCCGACCAGAACAGCCGATCCCGGAAATCAATGCCAACTCTTCTGGCTCGAGACCGACGTTCGCGACAGCACGCTGAATCGCTGCTTGAATCGAGAAGTCTCCACACCCTGGACACCAGTTTGGTTTGACATCATTTCTAAAATCCTTAAAGGTTGCCATGATATACCCCTCCTACGACCTGCTCGACGACCTCTGCTGGGTAGAACGGGTCGCCATTGAATTTCAGGATATGCTCGATCTTCGATGCATGTCCACAGTTCATCTGGATCAGCTTCGCCAGTTGTCCCGTTGCGTTGTACTCGACGACGATGACTCGTTTGGCCCGCTCTAAGTGCGGCGTGACGAGCTCACTTGGGAACGGATGGACTTGACGGATATGCAAGTGATCAACCTTGATTCCTTGTGCTTCGAGTCGTGGCATGATCTCTTCGATCGTTCCACGTGTCGAGTTGAAACCGACGAATAAGATATCCGGTTCTGCATGATGCTCCGTTACGAGAACGGCATCCTGTAAGCGGAACGTGTTCAGCTTACGAAGTCGCTTCGTCATTTGATCGACCCGGTTCTTCGTCGCTTCCGACGGACGCCCTTCCTCATTGTGCTCAACACCCGTTACGTGGTGAATTCCGTGCTTGACGCCTGGAATGACACGTGGGCTGATTCCATCTTCCGTCACTTCGTAGCGTTTGAAGTACGCTTTTCCTTCAAGTTCCGGTAAGTCTTCCTGGATCAACTTCCCGCGACGGATCTCAACGCGTGACATATCCGGTGGTTCAACCGATTGTTTTCCGAGCGACAGCATCAAATCCGTCAATAGAATGACAGGGCATTGATACTCCTCTGCGATATTGAATGCTTCTGCTGCATCGTAGAACGCTTCTTCGACCGTTGACGGTGCCAAAACGACCTTCGGAATCTCACCATGTGTACTATAGATCATCGCCATCAAGTCCGACTGTTCCTGTTTCGTTGGTAGACCTGTTGACGGACCACCCCGTTGTGTATCGACGATGACGAGCGGTGTTTCCGTCATCCCGGATAATCCGATCGCTTCCGCCATTAGTGACAATCCTGGACCAGCAGACGCCGTCAAAGCACGGACACCTGCGTAGTTGGCACCAATTGCCATCGTGACCGCTGCCAGTTCGTCTTCCGTCTGGACGACCGTTCCACCGAACTGCGGTAATTTCTTGATTAAGTATTCCATGATCTCAGATGATGGTGTGATCGGGTAAGCTGCCATCAGACGCGCTCCACCGGCAATCGCGCCAAGAGCAATTGCATCGTTTCCAATCATGAACATCCGTTGTTTTCCGTCAGCCGGTTCCAAGACGAACCGTTCGCCCTCTCCTGCAAGAGCTTCAAACGCTGCTGCTCCTTCACGAATCGCTGCTAAGTTCTTCTCGACCATATCTGGACCTTTTCGTCCGAAAATCTGTTCGACGACGGCTTGGAAACGCTCTGGTGCAATGCCGAGAATCGCACTCGATGCACCAATCGCGACCATGTTCTTCATCAAGGCCGTACCGAGATCAGCTGCGATCTCCGTAAATGGAATCGCATACAAGGAAGCGCGTGCTTCGTCCGGATTCGTCGGATTGAATTTTGCATCCGCGATGATGATGGCACCTTGACGCAATTCATGGAAGTTGACGTCGATCGTCTCTTGATCGAACGCGACCAAAATATCGAGATCATCGGAAATCGTCCGGACTTCCTGTGTTGCGACACGAATCTTATTATTCGTATGTCCTCCCTTGATACGTGACGAAAAGTGACGGTAGCCATACAGATAATAGCCGAGTCGATTCAAGGCAATCGCAAAGATTTCGCCTGTTGATTCGATCCCTTCTCCCTGCTGACCGCCAACTTTCCATGATAACTGATTATACATCGACGTTCGCTCCTTCTCTGTCCCCTGAAATGATAGTTCTCTCTATCCTCCCTCATGATACCGATTTACCGGAAGTAGTACAATGCTCCCTCGGTGGAAAGGTGAGAAAAATTCGAAGACGCAGCAAAAAGACCATCTACTCCAGTCGAGTAAATGGTCTACTTGTAAATATAGGACCTATGTCCAATTCATCATCGTGGTTCGATGATGAGTTTGATGGCGGTTCTTTCTTCTCCATCAATTAAAATGTCTGTGAAGGCTGGGATACAAATCAAATCGATGCCAGAAGGCGCCACGAATCCGCGTGCGATGGCGACGGCTTTGACAGATTGATTGAGCGCTCCCGCACCAATGGCCTGAATCTCGACGGAACCTCTCTCTCGAATGACACCCGCGAGTGCACCTGCTACCGCGTTTGGATTCGACTTAGCTGATACTTTCAGGACGTCCATGCGTGTACCTCCCCATCCAGAAATGGCAATCAGTCGAAGAATACTGACTGATCCGTCAGATGAATCCGTTCAATCTTCGTTGCTTTTTTGGTTGTGTCATCGATATGAATCAAGACTCCATTAAGTTGTTCCCGTCCTTCGGCAACTTCAAACCGCGTTGGGAGCTGTGTCTTAAATTTTCGTAGGACATCTTCCTGACGCATCCCGAGCACACCGTTCAGCGGACCTGTCATCCCGACATCCGTGATATAAGCCGTTCCTCCGTCAAGAACACGCTCATCTGCTGTCTGGACGTGCGTATGTGTGCCAACGACAGCTTGTACACGACCATCGAGGTGATAACCCATCGCGATTTTTTCACTCGTTGCTTCCGCATGGACATCAACGAAGATCGCATCGACTTTTCCTTCGACTTCCGCAATCAGTTCATCAACGGTACGGAACGGGTCACCGAGAGGTGGTAAGAAGACCGTTCCTTGGACGTTGATGACGGCAATCTTTTTATTGCCTGCCTTGACGATCATCATCCCACGACCTGGTGTGCCTTCCGGATAGTTCGCAGGACGGATGATCCGGTCCGCGTCGTCAATCCAGTCAAAGATGTCACGGTTATCAAACGTATGGTTCCCCATCGTGATGCCGTGGAATCCGAGTTCGAGGAATTGATGATAGATCGACTTCGTGATACCGCGTCCGTGTGCTGCATTTTCACCGTTGACGAGCATGACGTTCGGATTGTATTTCGCTTTCAAGCGTGCTGTGAATTGTTGCAGGATATGTCGACCGGGTGCACCGACGACGTCTCCGACGAATAAAATCTTCATTGCTGTTCCTCCGTTCATTAAAAAAAGTGGCGGTCGCCCGCCACTCCACTTATTTCGCGTATTCGACTGCTCGCGTTTCCCGAATGACCGTGACCTTGATGTGTCCCGGATAATCGAGTTCTTCTTCGATTTTTTTCCGGATGTCACTCGCCATCTTGTGAGCCAGTACATCATCGACGACGTCAGGTCGAACGATGATGCGGACTTCACGACCCGCTTGGATCGCAAATGATTTTTCGACACCGTCGAACGATTCCGAGATTTCCTCGAGGCGTTCGAGACGGCGGATATAACTTTCGAGTGTCTCTTGACGTGCACCTGGACGAGCAGCAGATAATGCATCCGCAGCTGCGACCAAGACGGAAATGACAGATGTCGCTTCCGTATCCCCGTGGTGGGACGCGATCGCGTTGATGACGGTTGGATGCTCTTTATACTTCGTACCGAGCTCGACTCCGATCTCAACGTGACTGCCTTCGACTTCGTGGTCGATCGCTTTCCCGATATCATGCAGAAGACCCGCACGCTTCGCAAGCGTGACATCTTCTCCAAGTTCAGCTGCCATCATACCTGCAAGGTGGGCAACCTCAAGTGAGTGATACAGGACGTTCTGTCCGTAACTCGTACGGTACTTCAAGCGACCGAGAATTTTGACAAGGTCCGGATGAATGCCGTGGATTCCGACATCATACGTCGCTTCTTCCCCGATTTCTCGAATCCGCTCGTCGACTTCACGACGGGATTTGTCGACCATCTCTTCAATACGGGCCGGGTGAATCCGACCATCCTGAACCAATTTCTCGAGCGCCATTTTAGCGACTTCGCGACGAATTGGGTCAAAACCAGACAAAATGACGGCTTCCGGCGTATCATCGATGATCAAGTCGATCCCAGTCAAGGTCTCGAGCGTACGGATGTTGCGGCCTTCCCGTCCGATGATCCGACCTTTCATCTCATCGTTCGGCAAGTTGACGACCGATACAGTCGTCTCTGCGATATGTTCAGCGGCGAACCGTTGAATCGCAAGTGACAAGATGTTACGTGCTTTCTTGTCGGCTTCTTCTTTTGCTTTTTGTTCGATTTCTTTTTGAAGAATGGCTGCGTCGTGTAAAGCAGCCTGTTTCGTCTCATCCATGATGATCGTTCTTGCCTCGTCTTGCGATAAATTCGCGACGCGGACAAGCTCTTGACGTCCCTGTTCATACAGGTCCTCTACTTTGCGCTCTAGTTCTTCAGCTTGATGCTTCCGTTTCGCGATCTCTGCATCACGTGTATTGATTTGATCTTCCTTACGGTCGATAGCGTCAACACGGCGATCGAGTGTCTCTTCTTTCTGGAGCAACCGGGCTTCTTGTTTCGCTAGCTCTTGGCGACGTTCACGCAATTCTTTTTCCACTTCGTTACGAAGTTTGAATGCTTCATCTTTCGCTTCGAGTACTGCTTCTTTTTTCGTTGCCTCAGCCGATTCACGCGCACGTTCAACGATTTTGTTCGCTTCCGTTTCTGCGCCTTGAATTTTCGCTTCTGCAATCGATTTCCGCAAGAAGTAGCCTACGATGAATGCGATCAGCAAAGTGAGGAGAAGTATGACAATCCAAGTCAGTGTACTCATGGGTTCACCTCCCCTTTGCAAGGTGTTTCTTAGTTCATTTCGGTATTTCATCGAAGCTGTCTAAAAAACGTACATCTATATTGTAAGGATAGCACTCGTTCATTGTCAACGAACGGACGGGAAAGAATTCCACTGTTTTCCTCTTTTACACTAAAAAAGAGAGGATTCGCATGCGAATCCTCTCTGAAACGGTTTATTCAGCAAATAGATCTTCTGGTTGTTCTGCTTCGAAATCAACCGGCTCTTCGCGATCGACGAGACCGTGGTGTTCACGAATCAAACGTTCGACCTCTGCTGCGACTTCCGGATGCTCGACCATGTATTGCTTCGCGTTCTCACGTCCTTGACCGAGACGCTCTGAGTTGTACGAGTACCATGCACCACTCTTTTGAACGATATCGAGGTCTGTTCCGATGTCGATCAACTCACCGACCTTTGAAATCCCTTGACCGTACATGATATCAACTTCCGCTTGTTTGAACGGAGGTGCGATCTTGTTTTTGACGACCTTAATCTTCGTTTTGTTACCGACGACGTCCGTACCGTTTTTCAACGCTTCCGCACGACGCACTTCTAAACGTACAGACGAGTAGAATTTAAGTGCGCGACCACCTGGAGTTGTTTCCGGGTTACCGAACATGACACCGATTTTTTCACGGATTTGGTTGATGAAGATGACGATCGTCTTCGATTTATTCGTTGCACCGGACAACTTACGAAGCGCTTGGCTCATTAAACGTGCTTGAAGACCGACGTGTGAGTCACCCATTTCGCCTTCGATCTCTGCTTTTGGTACGAGTGCCGCAACAGAGTCGACGACAAGAATATCGACCGCACCAGAACGAACGAGTGCTTCCGCGATTTCAAGTGCCTGTTCCCCAGTGTCCGGTTGTGACAAGAGGAGCTCATCGATGTTGACACCAAGTTTGTTGGCATATGCTGGATCAAGCGCGTGCTCCGCATCGATGAATGCTGCTTGTCCACCTTGTTTTTGAACTTCTGCAATTGCATGAAGCGCTACCGTCGTTTTACCTGACGATTCAGGTCCGTATACTTCGATGACCCGTCCACGTGGGTATCCACCTGCACCTAGGGCAATATCTAATGTAATCGATCCAGAAGAGATCACTGAAACCTTCTGATCCGCATTTTCTCCGAGTTTCATGATGGAACCTTTACCGAACTGTTTCTCTATCTGGCGTAACGCCATCTCAAGTGCTGCTTTACGATCACTCACGTAGCAGGCCTCCTTTTAATTATCTTACTGAGATTATTGTACTTCTTTTGAGACCGAATGACAAGCATTTTACGAACATTTATTCGCATACTTGCACATTGGCCAATTTTCTCACTCGGGTGCTTTTTCGAGATGTTTCAGTAGAAGGAAATAGGTATCCTTGACGGCGCGCAGTCGAATCATTCCTCGGTCGAACGATGGATATTGCCATTCGACGATGCGTGTTCCACGTGCGTCCGCAACAGCACAATAGACGGTTCCGACCACTTTTCCGCTGTTGCTCGTCGGACCTGCTTCCCCTGTCAACGCGACGGCGATATCGGATTGATACAGTTCCCGTACCCCTTCAGCCATCGCGATCGCGACCTCTTTACTGACAGCAGTATGCTCTCGTAACAAAACTTCCGGTACCGATAACACGGCTTGCTTCGCTGCATCATCATAGACGACGGCGCTCCCGCGCAACACTTGACTCGCACCGCTGACATCAACGAGACCACTCGCGACAGCTCCTCCCGTCAGTGATTCGGCGAGTGACAGTGTCAATCCTGCTTCTTGATACCGTTTCAGTACGACTTCCGGCAGACTCGTCTCGCCATATCCATAAAAGTACATGCCCACTTCAGCCAGTACGTGTTGTTCCAGTTCATCGAGCATACGGTCGGCTTCCTGTTGATCGAGTGCTTTAGCAGTCAGACGCAACCGGACTTCAGCGAGTTCCGCATAAGGGGCGACCGATGGATTGGTTGCTTCTTTGATTAACGTTTCCAGGCGATCGTTTAGAGCCGATTCTCCGATTCCGAAGAAACGTAGTGTTCGGGAACGGATTGTCTCTTGACCGAACAAATGACTGAAGTGATCTTTGAGGATTTGCTTCATCTCACGTGGCACACCGGGTAAAACGATATATTGATGGTGCTCCGTCTGCACCGACATACCGGGAGCAAGACCCGCATCATTGCGTAAAACCGTCGCGCCATCGATGACTAATGCTTGTTTCTGCTCGTTGTTCGTCATCTCCCGTTGACGTGTCTTCAAGAATCCTTCGATTCTTTCGTACGCTGCTTGATCGAGAATGAGATCACGTCCGAGAAGATCTGCGAGCACCTCTTTCGTTAAATCATCTTCCGTTGGTCCAAGACCCCCTGTGATGACGAGGAGATCTGCCCGTTGTTGCGCCTGACGGAACGTTTTCTGCATCCGCTCGCGGTTGTCACCGACGACTGTATGATAATGAACGTCAATTCCTGCACTGGCTAGCCATTCGGAAAGGTACTGTGCATTCGTGTTGGCGATTTCTCCAAGGAGAAGCTCACTTCCGACTGCGATGATTTCTGCTTTCATGTTGATTCCTCACCTTCTTGAAGTATAAGAAAAGACTGTTCGGTATGACGAACAGTCTAAATTGATCCAACTTACATGGATTTCGTAATTAACTTGATGTTTTTCGAGAAATACTCGACGCCTGAGTAGATCGTCAAGATCAAAGCAAGCCACATCGTGATATCTGCGAATGGAATGTTCCACATCGCAAAAACGATATCGTGCAATAAATATGCCGTGATCGATGTCAGCTGGACCCAAGTCTTGGCTTTCCCAGAGTTTCCGGCAGCAAGAACGATGCCTTCGTCAGAAGCGACAAGACGCAGACCCGTGACTGCGAACTCACGGCAGAGAATGATGACGACGATCCAAGCCGCGACGAACTCAAGTTCCACGAGGTAGACGAGCGCAGCAGCGACTAACATCTTATCAGCAAGTGGATCCATGAATTTTCCAAAGTTCGTCACTAGTTTTTGTTTGCGGGCGATATACCCATCAAGCCAGTCCGTCAGTGAAGCAACAAGGAAGATGATGGCTGCAACGAAGTGTGAGACGGGAAGTTCAGCTCCTAGTACATCCCACTGTCCCCAGTTCGGATCAATCGCAAGTACGATGACGAACACGGGAATTAATAAAACGCGTAATACTGTCAATTGATTCGGTAAGTTCATGTAACGCCCTCCTCCTTCATTTCATATGTAGATGAATATGCCATCTAAAAGAAGGCACGCCGGTTTACGGCGTGGCTACTTTCTTCAGATAGATGTTTTGGACGAGAAGCGAACGGTTCAGTTTCAGTTCTTGGTCATTGACGACGATTTTATCAATCCCTTTAATCGAACCGATCCGGATCCGGATCAAGTCCGTCTTCGCGTCCTTCACGACGATCGGATTCGGATCCGACGCGTTGATGTGATCTGGCGCGAGTGCTTTTCCTTCAAGGGATGTATCACGCACACCAACGAATGGTGATGGAGAGGCATCTTTCTTGATTTGAATCGAGACACTCATCGTATCTTTCGTTGCGACTTCATAGGTGACATCTTGACCAGATGTCGACTTCGCAGCAAGCGCTTCTTTTTTAGGTTTTTCTTTTGTTTCTTCTTGTTTCGCCGGTTCTTCCTTCGGCTTTTCTTCCGTCTTCGCAGGCGCATCCGTTTCTTTACTCGGTGCGTCTCCTTGGTCGATCGTGACATCGTTTTGCTTCGGTGCAGACGTTTTTGCCTCTTCGTTACCGTCGAGGAACATCTGAAGTCCATAATACAAGGCAGCACCAATCGCAAAAATTAGCACGATGATGATGATGTTCGGAATCCAGCGCTTTGCAACGCTTTTCTTCGGTGCACTTGATTTCGAATACGTCGCGCGTCGTGATAATTCGACGACCGGTTGTGTCTCCGGTTCCGGAAGATCACGCTTATAGGTCGTGAAGACTTCGTCGACGTCAAGACCGAGTGCTTCCGCATATGTCTTGATGAAGGCCCGGGCGTAAAAAGCACCTGGTAATTGATCATAGTTGCCTTCTTCAATCGCGACGATGTAACGCTTTTGAATCTTCGTCGTCGTTTGAATTTGTTCGAGAGAGACGCCTAGCGCCTCTCGTTGTTCCTTTAAGTAGGTTCCGAGCTCGGTCATCGGTAACACACCTTCCATTTTTCATACTTATTCAAAGTTGAACCAATCATTTCCCCTATGGGAACGAGGCAGTTCAGTCACAATGATTTCTTCTGTCGTGTTGCGTAATTCAATGATGTAATCAAAATCATCCCACGTATATTCACTTGATTTGACGAAGGCATCCGGATGTTCGACGATTTTCGTCGCCGGTAGTCGCATGACTTCGCGTAAAATCTGCCAGTGCCGTTCATCGAAATTCCGTTGCGACACCAAGGCATCGATGATGTAGACATAATCCCCAGTCCGTTCGTCATCGAATAACGACGTTCGGACCGTCTGTTTGATCAGCGTCGAAGAAAGGAACAACCATTTCTTGTTCGCACTGACGCTTGCAGCGACGATCGATTCCGTCTTCCCGACTCGTGGCATACCGCGGACACCAATCAACAAGTGCCCATCCTGTTTGCATAGTTCTGCCATGAAATCGACGAGAATCCCTAAGTCTTCCCGAACGAAGCGGAACGTCTTTCGTTCATCACTGCTTTGATCGATATAACGACCGTGACGAATCGCGATCCGGTCGCGCAGTTTTGGTTTTCGTAGTTTGATGACCTCTATGGTTGACATCGTCTTGAGAATAGCAGCGAGTCGTGGAATTTGATCCGGTTGTTTCGTTTGGAGCAACATACCGCGTCGTTGATGATCGACACCATTGATCGTCACGATCGAAATATGTAACATTCCCATCAACGAAGCAATGTCCCCGAGTATACCGGGACGGTTGACCTTTAATTCATATTCGAGATACCATTGCTCGAACTCACTCACGCGCCCATCCTCCTCTATTGATACGATTATCCATTCCTCATGTTAAATGATTTTTTGAAAAATGAAAAGCATTCCTGAACTGAAATTCCAATGCTTACATCCACGCACCATCTATTTTAAGGATGGCTCCCGACACATAACTCGATTCTGGTTGCACCAAGTAACGGATGGCAGAAGCCACTTCCTCTACTTTTCCGAATCGTCCGGCAGGGATTTCAGCAATCGCTTCTGCCTTTTCATCCTCAGAAAAAATCGCGTTCATCGGCGTATCAATCCATCCTGGCGTAATCGCATTGATGCGTCCATGCATTGGTCCAAGTTCTTTACTGTATGCTTTGACGAAGCCCAGCTGTGCCGCCTTGCACGTCGAATAGACGACCTCACCCGCGACACCTTGTTCCCCTAATACACTACTGATGACGACGATCGCAAGCTTCGACGTAAACGGTTTCGTCCGTGTTACGGTTTGGCTGATGCGAATCAATGCCTCGACATGGATTTTCCAAAGTTCATGCATTGATGTTGCTGATTGATCGAGCAACAGACCGCTATAACTCGTTCCGGCACAATGGACGAAAGCATCGACAACAGGTAATGCCGCACAAAATGCCTGCAAGTCCTCCTCGTCTGCTAAGTTCGCAGTCAGGATGTGGTGCTCGCCTTGCCACTCCTCTATCATCCGTTCTAAAACCGCTTGCTGTCGATACGTCTGAAGCACCAATTCATGTCCGGCGGCAGCAAGTTGTTTTGCTGCCGCAAGACCAATGGCGCCACTCGCACCGGTGATGAGGATTCGCATCACGCGTACGGTTTGACGATTGAGATCGCCCGGTTTTCAATGGCGAACAACTCGTCGAAACGGGCTTCAATCTCTTCTTTCGTAATCGAAGCAATCAATGTCGGAAGCGTGAACAGGTTCGTACCGGCAAGTGCGTGACGCGAGAACTGATTCGCGATGAATTCCGGTGAATTCAAGGCACGGAGGAACTTCCCTTGCATCATGTTCCGCTTGCGTGTGACTTCGTCTTCCGTAAAGTCAGGACGTGTTTGCAGGAGCGTCTCATACGCTTGGATGAATTTGTCTGGATCTTCTGTCTCCATTCCAAACGTCGCAAAGGCGAACTCTTCCTCACTCGAGTAATCAAAGCTGAACGTATCGTCAATCAGACCGTCTTCATACAGTTCCAAATACGTCGATGATGTCTGGTCGAACAAGAGATGTAACAGCAGTTCACTCGTTAACTCACGGCGGACTTGTGCCTCACCGCGAAGCGATTCGTCCTTGTAACCGATCAATACCTTAGGTGTCTTAACGTCGAGCTCGAGTTCAAAACGTGGACGATGTACGCCATGCGGCTCTTGACCGTAATCCCGTTCGATTGCAGGACGATCCGTATAGTCTTTCTTCGCCTGATTCGCCTTGATCAATGCCAGTGTCTCTTCCGGGTCGATGTTTCCGACGACGAACAACACCATGTTCGATGGATGATAGAACGTACGGTAGCACGTGTACAAGTCATCGGCCGTGATTTGATTGATTGATTCCGGAGTTCCCGCGATATCGATTCGGACCGGATGCGATGCATACATCGATTCGATCAGACCGAAGAACAGGCGCCATCCCGGATTATCTTGATACATCTGGATTTCTTGCGTGATGATCCCTTTCTCTTTTTCAACGCTTTCCGGCGTGAAATAGGGATCTTGTACGAAATCGATCAACGTCTCGAGGTTTTGTTCGATCAGCGACGTCGCTGAAAACAAGTACGCTGTCCGCGAGAACGAGGTAAAGGCGTTCGCAGAGGCACCGAGACGACCGAACTCTTGGAAGACGTCCCCTTTTTCAGATTCGAACATCTTATGCTCGAGGAAATGGGCGATGCCGTCCGGTACCGTGATCCATTCCTCCCCTTTTTTGAATCGTTGATCAATCGACCCATACCGCGTCGTAAACGTCGCATACGTTTTTTCGTATCCTTTTTTTTGCAACAAATAGACGGATAAGCCGTTATCGAGCTGCTCGTGGTATACCGTTTCGTCTGTATCGTGATAGATCAGTTGTTCCATCATGCTTCACCTCGCAATAGATATACGGCATCAAGATCGATTGCCGCTGCTAATCGAACGACGTCTTCACGTGTCGCCGTTTCAATGATATGAATCTCATCCTCCAGTGTCAGTCCACGCATCTTCGAACCATTCAACCAACCAATCAGTTGACCCGGCTGATCAAGGATTTGACGGCGTGCATTGATCAACATCGCCTTCGTCTGTGTCAATTCTTCATCCGTGAACTGTCCTGCTTTCAAATCAACGAGTTGTTCCAAGATGATTTTCTCGGCACGTTCCGCTTCTTTCGTGTCGATTCCTGCATAAACATAGAGTGCACTGTTCAATGCCGCGTATCGTGAAGCCGCATAATAGGCGAGACTCTCTTTTTCACGGACATTCATGAACAGTTTTGAATGCGGGAAGCCACCGAACAGACCATTGACGATTTGCATCCGAATCGAGTCAGCAGACGTCGGATCGACCGCTACCCGGTAACCAAGGTGCAATTTACCTTGTTTGATCGGTTGTGTTTCACTCGACCGTTTCACGCCATTGACTGCTTTTTGGGCCGGAATGTAATGACTGATTTTTTCAGAATGCGATGGCAAGAATGATAGAGCGTCTTCCATCTCCTCCTTCGTTACATGTCCGACGACGAAGACATCAATCCGGTCGTCTTCAATCATCGAACGGTATGTATCACGCAAGGATGACGGGGTGATTTGTTCGAGTTCTTCGAGTGTTCCAAGGGATGGCAACGCGACGGCTTCACCTGGTGCCATCAATTCGAGAAGACGTTGCTGTGCGTAGCGCATTTTATCGTCATATAGTGAACTGATCCGTAAGGCATGCAATCGTTTTTCTTGTTTGACGAACTGTTCACGGAAGCCACCTTCCGTCAAATCTGGATACAGCACCATTTGCTCGAGCAATTCGAGTGCTTCTTTTAACAACGACGGATGATGGACGAGTTCTCCCCGGACGACATCGAGTTGGAACGAGATGACATGCTCTTCTCCGAACTTCGACGCGTCCGCATAAAGTCCCGCATCATATAGTGTTTCAAGCGGCTCACGTAACGCTTTCATCGACGGATAAGCGGCTGTAGATTTTTCCATGATATACGGTAGGATTGCACGGCTTGTCAGCGTCTTCGCTTCTAACGGTGCTGAAAATGTGACGAGAATCGTCGTCGTCTTGAATTTGTCGGTCGGAACGAGATGGTAGCTCGTTCCTTCCTTTTTCCATGTGCTAAATGACTGACTCATTGCTCTCCATCCTTTCGTTTGAATACATGCGCACTGCGGACATATTCAATATCTGCTTTTTGTTTGACGGCATTCTCATAACGGGCTGCTGTAAAGAAGAAGTCACTGAGTCGGTTGATGAACGGTAACAAATGAGCCGCTTGAGGGACATCGATCATCGAACGTTCAACGCGACGACAGACCGTCCGTGCCACGTGTAACGTTGCAGCTGCTTCCGTTCCGCCGGGCAAGATGAACTTATCGAGCGGCGGCGATAACTCCGTTAACGTGTCAATCCAACTTTCTAAATCAACCGTCGCTTCTTGACTCAAACGTGACGGGCGCGGCTCGACATACATCAAGTCACTGCCACAATCGAATAGCGCGTGCTGGATCACTGTCAGTTGCTCACGCACCTCGATTGATGATGCTTTCGTCCGGGCAAGTCCGACGAAACTGTTCAATTCGTCGAGTTCTCCCATCAAGCTGATCAACCGATCATTTTTTTTGACTCTCCCACCAACGAGAGATGTTTCTCCTTTGTCACCAGACTTCGTGTAAATTTTCATGTTTCATTCACTCCTATAGCGAAAGGAAGCGACTCATAATGTTCGCTTCCCTTGTTTTTTCGGTAATCGGATCCGGAAGGTCGCTCCCTCTCCCAAGCGGCTGTCGACTTCGACTTCACCACCATGAGCTCGGACGACATTCGCCACGATCGCAAGACCGATTCCTGTACCCGTCTTGCCACGTGTCCGCGCTTTATCCGCTTTATAAAAACGGTCAAAGACGAACGGTAGATCTTCTTCTGGAATTCCGTCACCCGAATCAATGACGGATAATGTAATGTTTTCCCTATCTTCGTCAATCTTAATCTTGATTTCACCGTTCTCCGTATAACGCAGGGCGTTCCCAAGCAGGTTCGTCAAGACTTGCTCCATTTGATCAGGGTCTGCTTCAAACGCGATGTTCGGACCAGAAACCGAGAAGGTAACTTGTTTATCGCGTCCCATCTGTTTGAACTTCTTGATCACTCGATTCGCAAAAGGTATTGCTTCGACGGATTCAATCCGTAACTCCTGATATCCCGCTTCCATGCGCGCAAGATCAAGAAGATCGTTAACGAGTCTTGACAGTCGCTGGGACTCGTCGTAAATGATCGAAGCGAATTCCTTTGTTGCTTCATCACTTTCGGTCATGCCATCGACAATCGCTTCTGAGTACCCTTGCAGCATGACGAGTGGAGTCCGCAGTTCATGACTGACGTTCGCAACGAAATCAGCGCGCATCTTCTCGAGTTGCTGTGCTTCCGTCATATCACGCAGGACGGCGACCGCTCCGATCTGTTCTTCTTGTTCGAGTAACGGACTGACGATGATGATGTAGAAGCGTCCTTCTCGTTCGAAGGAAACCGTCATCTCCGTCTCTTCCTGCATGACCGTCTGGAACAGTTCAATCAGTTCATCCGGTACAGGAGAACCTGCTAAAAATGCTTCAGCTGGTGGATTCGTCGCGAGGAGCTCACCTGATTTTGAGAACGTCAACACGCCGTCTGCCATACAGCGCAGAATCGAGGAGAGTAAATGTCGCTCCTTGTCGAGATCCGTGACGTATTGATTGAGTTGACTACTCATTTCATTGAACGCAAGCGCTAAGTCACCGATCTCATCCCGTGAACGTTGCGTCAGGCTCTGATCGAACTTTCCTTCACCGGCCTCAACGACAGCTTGACGAATCGTCCGCAGTGGTGCCGTGATCCGTGTCGAGAGGAAGAAGGCAAAGACGGTCGTTCCGATAATCGCTAACAGGACACAGAGCTGAATGATTTGACGTGCACCCTCATTCGCCTGTTCGATGTTCGTCAATTGCTCGATCAAGTAGATCGTTCCGTTGCCACTGTCCGTAATGAGCGGTGCCCGATACGCGAGTGCCGCCTTTCCATCGAAGGTCTCATAGTTGCCGATCGCCGTCTCGCCTTCTTCACCGTCAATTGCTTTCCAGTTCTGACGTTCGAGTTCCTTGATGATCCGGTTCGCCTTCGCTTGTGAGATGTTCGCTTCGACGGAATCGTCCTGCGTCTTTGCGATCAGTGTCGCGCCGTAAATATCCGTGATTTCAACAGCAGTACTCGACCCTTCCTCGATGCCGGAGTGCGCCTGAAAGACGGTCTCGACTTGTTGACCGAGTTTCGCGAGGTGTCCCCGCTCCTGTTCGATATGGAACGAGTTGAAAAATTCAAGTAACAAGATCGTCAAGGCGATCAAGACGACCGAAACGAGTAACAGAATCGTTCCCCATAGTTTGATGACAACGCTTTGCAACCATTTCATCGTCAGGTCGGACTATTCTCGAACTTGTATCCGACACCCCAGACCGTCGTGATCATTTGAGCTGCGTTCGGAGACAAACGATTCAGCTTTTCACGCAGACGTTTGACGTGTGTATCGACCGTCCGCAGATCCCCGAAGAATTCATAGTTCCAGACTTCCTTGAGTAGTTGTTCCCGCGAGAATACCTTATCCGTTTGTTTTGCTAAGAAATACAGGAGTTCGTATTCTTTTGGTGTTAAATTGACTTCTTGTGATTCAACCGTCACGCGGTGGGCATCATTGTCGATCGTCAAGTGTGGGAAGACGATGACATCTTTTGTTTTCGCATCCGTGTGGAGGAATTTCGTCGCACTTGCCCGACGAAGGATCGCTTTGACACGCAAGACAACTTCGCGTGGGCTGAATGGTTTGACGATATAATCATCTGCCCCCATCTCAAACCCATGGACGCGGTTCGTCTCTTCGCCTTTTGCCGTCAACATGACGATTGGCGTCGCTTTCGTTTTCCGCAATTCTTCACAAACTTGCATCCCGTCCATCTTCGGCATCATCAAGTCGAGGAGAATGACATCGTATTCTGTCTCAAGCGCCATTTCAAGCGCCGTCTCTCCATTGTCTGCTTCCTCGATCGTGAAATTTTCCCGCTCCAGATACATCTTCAACAGGCGACGAATCCGTTCTTCATCGTCGACGACTAAAATACGTGCTTCTTCTGACATGCTGTCTCCTCCTATAAACTAAACTCTACTCCTCTATCCTACTACTCTTTTAGTATACTATGAAACGAAAAGAATGGCTTGCTCTGGCTGATTTCTCCGAAAAGGCACACTTCGGTCAGACGCACATGAAAAAGCAGCGGACCATTTCCGGGTCCGCTGCTTACTTTTTCTTATGCGTATGAGTGTAATCCTGCTACGACAAGGTTAACGAAGACAAGGTTGAACATGATGACGGCAAATCCGCCGACACATAACCAAGCTGATTTTTTACCAATCCAACCACGCTGGATGCGCATGTGGAGATAAAAGACGTAGAAGAGCATCGTGATGAGTGCCCATACCTCTTTCGGATCCCAGCCCCAGTATCGGCTCCATGCCATTTGCGCCCAGATCATCGCGAAGATCAGACCGCCCAGGATGAAGATGGGAAGACCAATCGCAATAGAACGATAGCTGATTTCATCTGCTGTCTCAAGATCAATCTTGCGCGCAATCGGCTTCAAGCTCTCAGCAAGACGCTTGCGAAGAATGACGAAGCGAAGCAAGACGTATAAGACGACGCCACCAATGATCGACCATAAGACCGTATTGACTTTGTTCGCGTTCAAGAAGTTCGGTAATTTGATGACGGCACCTGAACCCGATAAGACTTTTCCGCCTTCAGGACCTGTCAAGACTGGCATGGCATAGTCATGCGTCATCGTTGCACCGTTTTTCGCCACGTATTCGATCGTCGACGCAGAACCTGTCGCTTTGAACAACAGCCCAACTAAGATGTAACCGACGACACATGCGAGTGAAAACATGACGACTTCGAGCCACGTCCGTGTTTTCGATTCCTTGCTGAAATCCGTCGCGTGAATCAGATACAATAATCCGGTCGCGAAGCTGACGGCAAGAATCCCTTCGCCGAGCGCTGCCGTCGTGACGTGGATTTTGAGCCAAACACTTTGTAGTGCTGGGATCAACGGTTGGACTTCATCCGGGAACATCGACGCATAAGCGATAACGAGCAATGCAACTGGCATCGCAACCAAACCGAGGACATTGTTTTTGTAGATGGCATAAACGATCAAGAAACCAAGCACCATCATCATGCCGAAGAATGTCGTGTATTCATATAAATTCGAAACTGGAACGTGCCCAGCTCCAGCCCAGCGCGTGAAGAAATATCCGAGCTGCGCGAGGAAACCGATAATCGCAAGCGTAAAGGCGATTTTACCAGAACGCGTCGGTCCTTTTTTACCACTCGTCGCTACAGCGAAGAATCCTGTACTGACGAGGTAGACGATGAATGATGTAAGGAGCAGGTTACTGCTCAACTGAAGCAAATTCATTTAGCTTCCCCCTCTTCCCGCAACTTTTGTCGATCCTCAAGTTCTGGCAGACCGACTTCCGTCAACGCGAGATTGGCTTCCTTTTGGAGCCCCAATGCATTTTTGTTCGTAAATCCAGCAATCTGGATTCGACCGTTCTTCTCTTTGAGCCAGAGACGACGGTGCGGCCAGTACATCCCGATCAATAGGCCTGCCATGAAGATGATACCACCTGCAAACAGGAACGGTAGCGTCAAATCTTTTTTAATCCGGACACCCGAGATGTTTGAGAGTTCCGTACCGGCGAATGCCATCTTGTACTGGTTCTCATCTCCACCAACGTTCAGTTTGATCCCAATCAAACTCCGCTCACCTTTCGGGTGTTCGGGTGACTTGATACTGAAGACGAAGGCAGGATTGACTGGACGTCCCGAGTTCGTCGTTGGCTGACCATCTTTGACGACGAAGTCCGGAAGGAAGTCCTTCAGTTCGACTTCATATCCATCTTTTAAAGCATATGTTTCTTTCGGATCACGCAAGTCGACCTTGATCGTATCGACGACTTTGTCCGTTTTCTGGTTGACGATATTAAACGACATCGTCTTGAATTCCGGATCTGCCGCGTACTGTTCCTGGAAGACTTGATAATCATCGAATTCGAATGGACGGTTGACTGCCGTCTCACCTGACTTGATTTCTTCAAGCTTCGGTTTGAAATCGGATGTTTCACCGACTTTCTTGTACAGCGTCATCTTCGTATCATAGTTCTTCGGTACATTTCCGCCTGCTGCTTCAAGTGATTTCTTGAACTTCTCATCGACCTTCTCAGGATCATAGAATTCGATGTTGAACGCTTCATTTTTCAAGTAGTACTGATTGTCCGTCGCTTCGATCGGCAACGTCTCTCCTTCACGGAGCCAAAGCAATTCATCTTCGTGCATCCCTGGTACGACTCGAAGCATCGCACCACCGAAGAATAAGACGAGTCCGATATGATTGATGTATGGACCCCATCGTCCGAAACGTTGCTTTTCCGCTAAGAGTGCCCCATCTTGACGACGGACTTTATATCCTTTTTTCTCAAGCAACGGTGCGATCGCATCGATTTTTTTGATATCGCCAGTCGCTTCCGCGCCAAATCGCTGACCGTTCATGAAACGGTCCGACTGGATGACCGGTTGTTTCTTCAGTGCTCGGTAGAGCGGGAAGAATCGGTCAATCGATACGATGATGATCGAGAGTAATAAAAGCGTGATCAATCCGATATACCACCATGATTCAAACAGGTTGTGGAATCCTAACGTATAGTAGATGTCACCTGCCGTGCCGTATTCCTTTTGATAAAACTCTTCCGGTGGTGTTGCCTGTGGAATATACATCTCTTGCGGGAAGATCGTTCCGACCCCGCTCGCGATGATGATCAACCCGATCAGCCACAACCCGACCTTGACGGACGAGAAGAACGTCCATGCCCGGTCGATCCAAGATGGATTTTTACGTTTCGATCGAAGCTCCGCTTCCTCGTAACGCATGTCCAGTTGTTTGAAATCTTCTTGCTCCTGCATCCTTAAATCCCCCTTCGATGCGTTACTCGTTCGCCTTCTTCACCATCTCTTCGAGCTTCGCTTGATCAATCTCACCTTCATACTTCTCGACGACTTCACCTTTTTTATTGATGATGAACGTCACAGGTAAGTTGTAGATCCCGTAAGCCTTCTCGACCGAACTGTTCGTATCCATGAGAATCGGATAGTCCGTTCCGCCAATATCCTTGATGAAACTTGAGACACGAACTGGTGTTTCACCGACATTGACCGCTACGAAATTGACGCCTTGGTCTTGCATCATCTGATAGTTGTCATTGATCAATGGCATCTCTTTCTTACATGGCTCACAGAATGTTCCCCAGAAATTGAGTAAAAGTCCTTTTCCTTTGTACTCGTCCATCGAGTGCTGTTTCTCACCATATAGATCGACGAGTGCGAAACCAGGGGCATCATCACCTGCCATGACACGACCGTTTTTATCACGTGTCGCTTGATCGACGAATTGCATGATGACGACTGCTCCGGCGAACAAGACGATCGTCATGATCATCAGACGCCAGAAGGAGCGTTTCTTCTTTTTTTGCTGGGCCGCTGCTAAGCGTTCTTCCGGATTTTGTTTCGTTTTTTTCATATTTTACCGCCTCCACCCATATTGTACTTGAAATCGCTTTACCGTTGACAAAATGTGAAATTCGTTAATCGTTTTGTCACAAAAAAAGAAAACTCAACCCGGAGGATGAGCTTCTCGCTTTACAAATTAACGTTTTTTTGTGTTCTTACGTCTTTTCGTAGGTGGAGCGGCTGGATCCGCTAGCTCACGCAATTGATTGACTTCTTTTTTTGAAAGTTCACGCCACTCGCCAGAAGTAAGACCGGCCAGTGTCAAGAAACCGAACTGTTCACGTTTCAACTTCAAGACTTCCGAACCGAGTGTCTCGACCATTTGACGGACTTGACGGTTGTGTCCTTCATAGATGACCATTTCAAGAATCGCTGTATTTTTCTTCTTATCGATATCGCGCATCTCGACATGGGCTTTACCTGTCTTGAAACCATCCGGTAAGACGACGCCTTTTTCAAGACCTTTGACGTGGAAGTATTCTGGTACACCTTTGATTTTGACGATGTAACGCTTCGGTACCTTATATTTTGGGTGAAGCAAGAGGTTCGAGAATTCACCGTCATTCGTCATTAACAGAAGACCGCTTGTATTGTAGTCGAGTCGACCGACTGGGAAGACACGGTGCCCCGGTGGTACGAGATCGACGACCGTCTTACGTCCTTTATCGTCTTCAACCGTCGAAACGACACCTGTTGGTTTATAGAGCATGTAGTAAACGTGCTCTTCACGCTCAAGCTTCACACCGTCGACTTCGACTTCGGCACGTGCTCCGACTTTCGTTCCAAGTTCCGTGATGACTTTCCCGTTGACCTTGACACGACCTGCTGTGATCAATTCCTCTGCTTTACGCCGCGAAGCGACACCTGCTTGTGCGATGATTTTTTGTAACCGTTCCATTAATTCACTCTCTCCTCTAATGAAGGATCATTCCGGAAGAAGAGATCTCCATCCGATTCGAACGTTTCTTCGAACTCGAGTGGCGGCAACTCTTCAATACTGTTCAAACCAAAATGGTCCAGGAAATGATCCGTCGTTTTATACAATTTCGCGCGACCGACGCCTTTAGCGCGTCCCGCCTCTTCAATCAAACCTTTTGCACTTAACGTATGGATGACACGCTCCGTCTTCACACCACGAACGACTTCGATGTCAGCACGTGTGACGGGTTGTTTGTATGCGATGATGACGAGTGTCTCCATCGCTGCTCGAGACAAGGAATCTTCTGCGAGCGAACCGGCATATGCCTGAATATATGGCGACATTTCTTTTCGTGTCACCATCTTAAAGACACCACCCGACTCCACAATTTGCAACACACGCTGCTCTGTTTCGAATGTCGTTTGAAGAGCCAGCAACTGTTCACGCGCTGCCGCTTCACTGATTTCTAACGCTTGACTGAGACCACGTGGATCGATCCCATCGTCTCCGACGACGAATAACAGGCTCTCAATGATTTGTTCATACGCCAATCTGACTCTCCTCCTTCACCATGCTCCGCAATAGGATATCATCGGTCATCTGTTCACAATCAATGACCCGTTGCTTCACGAGCTCAAGAACAGCGAGGAAGCTGACGACTAGTTCTTCGACCGTCGGTTGCTCCGCAAAAAAGCCGAAGAATGTCGTCCGCTCACGGGTCGCGACGTACCGGGCAACGGACTCCATCTGTTGCTCGAGTGAACGTTCTTCCCGTTTGACCGTCTTCGAACGGCGCACCTTCCAGGCTTCCCGTTGGCGCATTTTTTCGTAAGCACGTAATAAATCACTCAGTGATAACGTACCGTTATACTCTTGTGCATCCGTATCGAGATAACGCATCAAATCCTCTGGTTGTTTCGAGAACAGCTCAAGGCGTGCCTCTTCCTTTTCTTTCAGGACGAGTGCTGCTTCTTTGTATGCTTTATACTCGATCAACTGTTGAATCAGACCTTCTCGCGTCGGTTCTTCCTCGAAATCGGGAATCTCATCGTATTCCGTCTGTTCGATCGGCAAGAGTTGTTTGCTTTTCAGTTGCAACAGCGTCGCTGCCATGACAAGATATTCACTAGCAACATCTAGTTCAAGATGCTGCATCGCACGGATATAGGACACATATTGATCCGTCACCATGGAAACGGATATATCATAAATATCGATTTCTAATTTACCAACCAAGTGTAACAGCAAGTCCAGCGGGCCTTCAAACGCATCCATCTTTACACTGTATGATTCCATGATTCTCCCTGCCCATCAACGTTTTTTGCGCCTTAGTATACCATACAACGGATAGGTTCGACTATGTTATATTCAAAGGAAGAGGTGATTCCATGAATCCAATCGAGCGATTCGTATTTGAATTCAACATTCGGCACGATTACTTCGAGTGCCATGAAATCTTAGAGGAAGTCTGGCAAGAAGGACAACGCCAGGACGAGGCGCTTGTCGGTCTGATTCAACTGGCCGTCGCCCGCTATCATCACCGCCGCGGAAATGCGGCTGGGGCACAGCGGACGTATGCAAAAGCATTCGATAAAATCGAACGTCACCGGGCATCACTGATTGCGTCCGGGATCGACGTCTCATATTTGCTCGATCATCGCGACCATTTTACGGATAAGGTTTATCGACACATCCCGTTACCTGTCTTCTCGGACGTCATCCGAGCCGTCGCACTTGAAGCGACAGCACCTGATCTTGACTATGTGACACATAAACACCGTTTACGCGATCGTACGGATGTCGTCACGGCACGACAAGAAGCGCTACAAAACCGAAGAGACCGGTCCATCTGAGCCATGGACCGGTCTTTTTATTGATTTTTCCATTTGTCGACGAGGCGTTGCGTCTCTTCGGTCGCACCCGTAATATCCGTTCGCAGAAGCTTGGCTGCTTCATCGAGTAGGAGATACGACATCCGTTCTCCACGGAAAGACGGTGATAAGGCGATATGTTTCAATTCAGCATGGCCATCCATTAATTGAAACCCGATGACACCAACGAAATCCTCATCTTGTTTGTACAAATACAAGCGTTGGTCTTCTTCCTGTTCATAGGCTTGAACCGTTTCAAGCAAATACTTCGGATCCTTCACTTCGCACGAAAAGGCGATCAGCCCCATCGCGGTCCGTTCATTCAACTTCTTATATTTTACTAGCATGTGATTCTACACCTTCCTAATTTCAACAACTCTCAGGAGCATGAACGACTGAGACTCATTCATTCTACACCTTCTCACACAGAATTACTGCATTTTTTTCATAATCCACTAAAAATGCAGGAGTCCGTCTTGTGACGTCCCCTGCATCTGAGTCATGCTTGTTCTTCCATCACTTGGATGAAGGCACGCATGTAGTCTGGTAGATCGGGCGGACGACGACTCGAGACGATATGCCCGTCGACGACGACTGCTTCATCGTGCCAAATCGCACCTGCATTCGTCATATCATCCTTGATTCCTGGCGTACTCGTGACGTTGACACCTTTTAAGATGCCTGCAGAGATCAGCACCCAACCAGCGTGGCAGATTTGACCGATCGGTTGCTTGTTCTGGTCAAAATGACGCACCATATTCAGAACGGAGTCAAAGCGACGTAACAAATCAGGTGACCAACCACCCGGAACAAGAATCGCATCATATTCCGACGGGTTGATCTCATCGAACGTCTTATTCGATTTAATCGGGACACCATACTTCCCGATGTACGTCTCATCCGCCTTCTCTCCGACGATATCGACGATTGCCCCTTCTTCACGTAAGCGATGGACAGGATACCATAATTCTAAATCCTCGAAGTCATTGCTGACGACTTGGATGATTCGTTTTCCTTCTAATCGCATGACAAACACTCCTTTTCGAGTTAACTTCCCTTACTGATTGTACCCGGATCTAAAAAAAGAAAAACTCCTCTTCGAACGTTCGAAGAGGAGCAAGAACTTACGCTTCGACGCGGATTTCTTTGATGCCAGCGCCTTGCTTCATTTTTTGAGCGTGCTCGAGACCTGAAGTCACTTGTCCGAAGACCGTGTGTACGCCGTCGAGGTGCGGTTGTGGCTCATGCACGATGAAGAACTGGCTTGATCCTGTGTTACGACCAGCGTGTGCCATCGAAAGTGAACCTGCTTTGTGTTTGTGTGGGTACGAAGTTGACGTTTCGCAAGGAATCGTTTTTCCTGAACCACCTGTACCGTTTCCGATTGGGCATCCGCCTTGTGAGACGAAGCCTGGAATGACACGGTGGAAGTTCAATCCATCGTAGAAGTTCGAGTTTGCAAGGTTTTCGAAGTTTTCAGTCGTGATCGGTGCTTCATCGTTGAACAATTCGAATTCGATTTTATTTCCATCTTCTAATAAGATATGACCAGTTTTTTGCATGTTTGACCAACCTTTCGTGCTTTTCAGCAGGAGATTCGTCACGATTCGAGATCGTGATTCCATGGTACAGTGTACCAAATTTCAGGGCGTCGTGCAGACCTTTTTACTCGACAGCTGCCTCTAATATATCGAGTGTGACCGAATCCGTCGCTTCGACACGAATCCGAATTCCATTCGCCAGTGTCGCAACAGGATCCGTATGCCCGAAGTCCGCATCGAGAATGATCGGGAAATCGTAACCCCTTGTCGCGCGCAGAATGATGTCCTTGAGCGAGAAGTCTGGATCAAAATCGACTTTTCGCGGGAAACGTCCGACGATGAGTGCCGCAACCTTGTCATACGCACCCATGTGTCGTAATTGCGTGAAATAGCGGTCAATCGTTTCCGGTGTCTCACTTTCGTCATCCTCGAGCATCAAGACGACACCGTCAAACGATGGCAGGTAAGGTGTTCCGGCAAGCAGTAAAAGTGTTCCCGTGTTCCCCGTCAGAATCGGACCTTCTGCGACGCCGGTCTTAACGATCGTATATCCTGCGTTCACTTGATGTTCCCGTCTTCGATCGTCCGCAACATCCCAGCGTAAAATCTCGTCCGTCCACTCCTCAGACGCTTCGATCCGACCGATCGGCTCCGTCTGCATGAACGTACGGTTGAACGACTCTTCCGTATACGGATCTAGACCATCGAATTGACCAAATTGTGTCAGCAGTGCGGGTCCGACGAACGTCGTCAATCCTGTCTGCTGGTAGATCCCAGCAAACAGTGCCGTGATATCGCTGTAACCTACGAAGATTTTCGGATTGTTCCGGATTAATTCATAGTCGAGTTCGTCGAGTAGCTGGTGTGAGTTAAACCCACCGATCGTTGAGATGATCGCCTTAATCGACGGATCTGCGAACGCCATATGTAAATCTTGCAGCCGTTCCCCGATCGTTCCTGCCGTATGACTATGAACAGCCGTTGCGTTCGGCATTAAGACGACCTCGAAGCCCATTTTTTCAAGTGTTGCGATACCGCGCGCGAGACGACGCGGTACGTATGCTGCGACAGCAGACGCCGGCGAGACGATTGCAATCTTATCCCCTTTTTGTAAGCGTGGTGGTTTCATGAGAGTGCCCCCTTTTTCATTACAAGTATTTCCAGTATAACAAATCAGATGGGAACCGCATACTCTCATTTGTTTCATCCCTCTTATAATGTCACGAACAACGAATTTCCGTCCTCCAGTAGTTCACCTTTCTTCGAGACATAATCGACCTTGACCGTCATGTGTTGAAGAATTCCTTGCTCACGTAACGACTTTGCCCACTCTTTGATCTGTGCTCTATCCTGTTCATGTCGTTTGCGAGGCACGTCCACTAAGAGCGTCGGAGCGATTTCCGCACGTAAATAAGCCTTTGAATCAAAACGGACCTTACCAAGTCGCTGAATTTTATCGTTGTCATAAAGTACGGTCACGCTCAATTGATGGTTCAGTTGTTCGAGAGTCGGCGACGGGATCCGTCGCTCTAACCGATCTTCCCAAAGTGACGCATGATACGAGTCAACGAACCTCCCCGACTCCTCTTGTTGATAGACGAAAAACTCAGTATTCGTTTTTTCGTCTATCGCGCGTGCGGCATATTCAAATGGAAAATTGCCCATGTTGTCGTAAAGACTACCGGTCACCTTCGCTTCCGGAAGATGCTGTTCTAAGTAAGTTTTTGCATTCCGCTGTACTTCAGTCTCTTTCGTTCCATCCGAGTTCATGTCCTGTGTAAAAGCGAACGTCATCAATAAGGCACTACCTCCGATGACTCCAATTAGACTGGCAATCCCGATTATCCAACGTTCCATATAATCCCCTCCCATATTTTTACACTTACAATTTTACCATAAAAAAAAGAGTAGCGGACGACGTCCACTACTCAAGTATTGCTGATTGGATTGCTTACTGGATGACAGCGTGAACGAGCGGACGTTCTGCCGGTTTCGTTTCACTGATATGGTACGCGTGATCCATTTTTTCGATTGCTTGATCGAGTGTTTCTTTGTTTGAACGAAGTGTTGCAATGACATCGCCGACTTCGACACGGTCGCCGACTTTCTTGTGCAACGTAACGCTTGCTGCGTGATCGATCTCATCTGCTTTCGTCGCGCGTCCTGCACCGAGGATCATTGCTGCAACACCGACTTCGTCAGCGATGATTTCAGAGACATAACCTGCTTTTGAAGCGACGAATGTTTTTTCGTATTTCGTTTCAAGTGCTTTTGTCATGTCATCAACGAGTGACGCGTCGCCACCTTGAGCTGCGATGAACTTCTTGAAGACGTCAAGTGCTGCTCCGTTACCGAGACGTGTTTCGAGATCCGCATATGCTTCGTCGAATGTCGGGTAGAACTCACCGAGGACTGCCATGTGTGATGCAATCGTCAAGGCGATGACTTTCAAGTCACGGACATCTTTCCCTTGAAGGACTTCGATCGCTTCCTTGACTTCGTTTGCGTTTCCGATTTCAAAGCCGAGCGGCTGATCCATGTCTGTAATGACAGCAACCGTCTTACGGTTGACACTCTTACCGATCGAAACCATCTCTGTCGCAAGTGCTTTTGCATCTTCGAACGATTTCATGAAGGCACCAGAACCCGTCTTAACGTCGAGTACGATGCTGTCTGCTCCTGCTGCAATCTTTTTCGACATAATCGAACTTGCGATCAATGGAATCGAGTTGACTGTCGCCGTAACATCACGAAGGGCGTAAAGTTTTTTGTCTGCAGGCGTCAGGTTACCCGTTTGACCGATGATTGCCATCTTGATGTCGTTGACTTGTGAGACGAACGCTTCTTCTGAAAGCTCAACGTCAAAACCAGGGAACGCTTCGAGTTTGTCGATTGTTCCACCTGTATGACCGAGTCCACGACCGCTCATCTTCGCAACCGGAATACCGATTGACGCAACGAGTGGTGCGACGATTAGACTGATCTTGTCACCAACACCGCCAGTCGAGTGTTTGTCGACTTTTTTACCGTGGATACGCGAAAGGTCGATCACGTCACCCGAGTTGACCATCGCCATCGTCAAATCAGCGATTTCACGATCTGACATTCCTTGATAGAAAATCGCCATCGACATCGCTGACATTTGGTAATCCGGAATCTCTCCGTTCGTGAATCCTTCTACCATTGATTGAATATCAGCTGTTGCGAGTTCGCCACCGTCTCGTTTTGTTGCAATCAAATCTACCATACGCATAATCTAGTTCCTCCTCAGGAGTGGTTTGTGAGTTTTAAAAACAGTCGTTACATTTTTTTGATCGAACCGCGAACGAGTGATAGGAAGTGTGCCCGGACACGTTCTGTCGTTTCGATGACTTCATCATGGTGTAACGGTTGATCGAGAATACCTGCTGCCATGTTCGAGACACATGAGATCCCAAGGACTCGCATATCAGAATGACGGGCAACGATGACTTCAGGAACCGTCGACATACCGACGACGTCGCCACCGAGCATCCGTGCCATCTTGACTTCTGCTGGCGTCTCATACGTTGGACCAGTGTTTCCGAAGTAGACACCTTGACGGACACGAATTCCGAGTTCATCTGCTGTTTCTTGCGCAAGACGAAGTAATTCCGCATCATACGGCTTCGACATATCCGGGAAACGTGGTCCCATCTCATCGACGTTCTTCCCGATCAATGGGTTCGTACCGAAGAAGTTGATGTGATCCGTGATCAACATCAAATCACCTGGTTCGAACGCTTCGTTACAAGCACCCGCTGCGTTCGTGACGATCAATGTCTCGACGCCGATCGCTTTCATGACACGGACTGGGAACGTGACCATATCCATCGAATATCCTTCGTAGAAGTGGAATCGCCCTTGCATCGCAACGACTTGTTTTCCTTCAAGAGTACCGAAGACGAGTTGTCCCGCGTGTCCTTCGACCGTCGATACCGGGAAGTTCGGAATTTCATGATATGGAATCGCGATCGGGTTTTCGATCTCATCCGCGAGGACACCCAGTCCTGAACCGAGAATCAATCCGATTTCCGGTTTTGCCTGCATCTTGCTTTCTAAAAATGAACGTGTTTCATTCCAGTTGACTGTCATCTGAATCGCTCCCTCGAATTATAGTTCTGTTAAAAAGCTTGTTCCATGTGCCGGCATCTTGACGGCGAAGTTTTCTGCGACCGTCGCTCCAAGATCAGCGAACGTTTCACGGATACCGAGCGGTTTTGCAACACCATTTTTATGGTAGGCAAGCAATGGTACGTATTCCCGTGTATGGTCAGTCCCAGCATGAACCGGATCGTTTCCGTGGTCAGCCGTGATGATCAAGAGATCGTCTTCGTTTAAGCGAGCAAACACTTCCGGAAGACGCGCATCGAACTCTTCGAGTGCTTGTCCATAACCTTGTGGATCACGACGGTGTCCGAACAACGCATCGAAATCGACAAGGTTTAAGAAGCAAAGTCCGTTGAAATCACGATCGAGTTGTTTCACGAGCTGATCCATCCCGTCCATGTTCGACTTCGTCCGGATTGCATCCGTGACACCTTCTCCATCGTAGATATCAGCAATCTTACCGAGCGAGATGACATCGAGTCCTGCCGTCTCGAGTTCGTTCATGACCGTCCGGTCGAATGGTTTAAGGGCATAGTCGTGACGGTTCGCTGTCCGGACCCACGCTCCTGCTTCACCAAGGAATGGACGTGCGATGATACGACCGAGCATGTACGGGTCATCCCGCGTGATGTCGCGTGCATATTCACAAATCCGGTACAGTTCCTCTAATGGAACGACTTCTTCGTGAGCTGCGATCTGAAGGACGGAGTCTGCCGACGTATAAACGATTAAAGCGCCTGTCTCGACATGTTCTTGTCCGAGTTCATCTAAGATTTCCGTACCAGAAGCCGGTTTGTTCCCGATGATCTTCCGTCCTGAGAACTCTTCTAAGCGATGAATCAAATCATGCGGGAACTTTTCAAAGACACGGAATGGTGTATCGATCCGCAGACCCATGATCTCCCAGTGCCCTGTCATCGTATCTTTCCCTGCAGATACTTCCTGCATTTTTCCGTATGCCGCAAGCGGTGCTTCTTCAGCTGAGACACCTTCGATCGGTTCAATATGCGAGAGACCGAGTTTTGCCATGTTCGGCATGTTGAGTCCGTTGCGTTCACGCGCGATGTGACCGAGCGTATGCGAACCAAGATCTCCGAACTGTTCAGCGTCCGGTGCTTCTCCGATTCCTACGGAGTCCATGACGATCAAAAATACACGTTTAAATGATTGAGCCATTTGCTGTTCCTCCTATATACGAGCTGTAGTTGTGCGATTCCCGTTACGATTTTTCCCGGAAAGAGACTAGACAAAACGCATCATTTGTCTGAAGTCAGACCTTTAAAAGATAGAACCATCATGCCCGTGGATGATGTTTCTTATACACGTCGTGGAGTCGTGCTTTGTTAACGTGGGTATACATTTGTGTCGTTGACAAATCAGCGTGTCCTAGCATCTCTTGTACGACGCGTAAATCGGCACCATTTTCAAGTAGATGGGTCGCAAACGAATGGCGCAAGACGTGCGGCGTGATCTCTTTTTCGATCCCCGCTTCCTTTGCTCGTCGTTTAATCATCTTCCAAAACCCTTGCCGTGACAAACGATCACCGCGACTGTTTAAGAAGACATCGTCCGTCTGTTGACCACCAAGACTGTTACGCGCGAGATCCAGATACGTCCTAACGCTTTCAATCGATGTCGTACTCATCGGGATAATCCGGGATTTGTTCCCTTTCCCAAGACACGACAGATACCCGAGTTCGAGTTGCAAATCGTTCAACTTCAGTTGGAGCAGTTCGCTGACGCGCATGCCTGTTCCATAGAGAAGCTCAAGCATTGCTGCATCTCGTCGTGTAAGCGGATCGACCCCGACGACCGAATCAAGCAAGCGTTCGACGTCCGTTTGACTCCAGACGACCGGCAACTTTTTCTCCGGTTTCGGTAAATCAAGATGACGAGACGGATCATGTGTTGCAAGTCTCTCTTCGACCAAATATTGATGGAACGAACGGATTGAGCTCGTCGCCCGGCGAACCGTCGATCGTGACTTTCGTGCCTCAAGCAATCGTTCAATATGGTCGACGATATGATGTCGGTGAACCTGTTCGAACGAGGAAACTTCCGCTGTTTCAAGCGTCTGTAAGTATTGATTTAAATCATTTCGATACGCAGCTGCCGTATTCGCGGACATTTGCCGTTCAATCACTAAATAATTGATAAATGCTTCCAGTTGTTCACGCACTGAACTCATCCTCTTCGTTTACGAAATCGCTTACTTTCCCATCATATCAAAGGTGTAAACCGTTGTGAAGAGGTCTGACCTATAAAAATTGAAAAAGAAAAACCATCCGAAATTTCGTCGGACGGTCAGACTGTTTGTGTTTGCGATTGTTCCAACGCTTCCCGAGCATGACGCTCTTGGCAGACACGGCAGACGCCATGGAATGTCAGGCGGTGATCCTTGATTTTAAAGTGGAATCGGGACACGATTTCTTTCTCTACTTCTTCCAGCATATCGTCTAAAATCTCTTCGACGGATCCGCATTCGATACAGACGAGATGGTGATGCGAATGACTCGCACCCTCTTGTCGTAAATCAAATCGGGATACGCCATCTCCGAAGTTGACTTTATCAACGACTTCAAGCTCCGTCAATAATTCAAGCGTCCGGTAAACCGTCGCAAGTCCGATGTCGGAGTTCTTTTCTTTTACAAGGAGAAAGACATTTTCGGCACTGAGGTGATCCGACTCATGTTCGAGCAGGACACGCACAGTCGCTTCACGTTGGGGAGTCAGCTTATATCCTTTACCGCTTAGCTGTTTTTTGATGCGTTCTACACGACTTTCCATCATAACGCCCCCTTTGTTCGAACTGATGCTATTATCATAGCTGATAATCAGTCTTTTTTCAAATTAAAATGATTATCAACTGAAAATCATTTAAATGAGAATCATTTTAAAGTACGGATCTGCCAATGCTGGATCGCCATGATCGTCTTCGCATCAACAATCGTTCCGTTTGCAACGAGTTCGAGCGCCTCTTCAAGCTTCAATGTCTTATTCTCAAGGAACTCATCTTCATCGAGTTGACGATCACCAGCAGTCAGACCAATCGCTTCATAAATATGTACACGCTCACTACAGAAACCAGGCGCACCATAAAAATCAAAGACATGTCGTAACTCTTTCGCGACGTATCCTGTTTCTTCCTTTAATTCGCGTCCGGCACAATCAAGTGGATTTTCACCCTTCTCGAGTTTTCCTGCTGGGATCTCGATCGATAGACTTTCAAATGCTTTTCGGTACTGTTCCACGACGATCAAGTCACCTTGTTCATCAAAAGCAATGATCGCGACGGCACCATTATGATAGACCAGTTCACGGACGGACGTATTGCCGTTCGGTAACGTGACGACGTGTTTCTCGACATCAAAGACTTTTCCTTCATAAATCACTTCACGTTCAATCGTTTTTTCTTCCATCGGATGTGTTCCCCTCTTCTATCTTAGTTTACGTTCTCTGTCATGATTAGTATGCCGTTTCCGACGTATTGCCGCAAGACTTCGAAATCGTCTTTTTCATCAGATATGATACACTAGAATGCAGAAGTTCCAAACTTACAGTTCATCTAAGAAAAGAGGGAATTGAACATGTCATTAGGATTAGGTACGATGACGATCTTAAAGCGCGGCCAGGAAGAAGCAACGGCAATCCTGCGGACGGCACTTGATGCTGGAATCACGCACTTCGATACAGCGGACGTCTATGCGAACGGAGCGGTCGAATCCATCATCGGTCAAACCTTCTCACAAGAGGATCGCAGTCGATTGTTTCTCGCCTCAAAAGGTGGAAATCGGATGAACGCGACCGGAACCGGTTGGACATGGGATCCGAGTTATGACTATTTGAAACAAGCTTGTCTTGAAAGTTTGAATCGTCTTGAAACCCCTTATCTCGACCTGTATTACGTCCACGGCGGCACGATTGATGATGATATCGATGCGTCGATCCGCGCAATGGAAGATTTAAAAGCAGAGGGGAAAATCAAGGAATATGGTCTGTCGTCACTGCGCCCGAATGTCATCGAAT
>NZ_DGYQ01000004.1:46246-62451 GCF_002396765.1 Exiguobacterium sp. UBA5002 | reverse complement strand
GCCCGAATGTCATCGAATACTGGCTCGAGCATAGTAATTTCTCTTACTTGATGACGCCTTATTCGTTGCTCGATCGTCGCATCGAAGAGTTGTTACCACGCTTAAAAGAGAAAAACATCCAAGTCGTCGCTCGTGGTCCACTAGCAAAAGGACTCTTGACACATGAGAGTGCTTCACGCCTGCAATCGGTTGATCGGTTCGAACAATTTGATAAGGAAACGCTTGAGGCAAGTCTACAAAAACTTCAAGATTTCCCGCTTCCGGCGCTTGCATTGCAAGTCATCGATCAACAGGTCGACATCGTCCTTCCTGGTGCATCGAGCGTGTCACAACTTCAGTCAAACGTCCAAGCGATGAAAGAGTCGATCTCGCAATCTCAAATCGACCAGGCACTTGCTTCACTACCCGTTCATCACTACACCGAACACCGGTGAGGTTTAACTCTTCATTTCTCCGGGAAACTCCTTCTTTGTAACGTTCATACAGAGGAGGAGTTTTATTATGGCTCGTATTTTAATCGTATCAACAAGCGCAGACGACATGAATGGCCACAAAACAGGATTATGGTTCGAAGAATTCGCAGCACCTTACAACCTGTTCAAGGATGCAGGACATGACGTGACAGTCACGTCGATCAAAGGTGGCGACGTTCCAATCGATAAAGCATCGATCGTCAAAGAAATCTTGCCGAAATTCCAAGATGCACGCCGTGCGTTGCACGACACGAAAGCACTCTCGGAAGTCGATCCAGCATCATTTGATGCAGTCTACTTCCCAGGTGGTCACGGTGCAGTCGTTGACTTCCCGAATAACCCACAAGTGGCAGGTGCCATTGAAGCCGTCATCAAAAAAGATGGCGTCGTCGCATCAGTTTGTCACGGTCCTGCTGCCTTTGCGCACGTCATGATCGATGGCAAACCATTCGTATCAGGTCGTCAAATCAACGGCTTTACGGATGAAGAGGAAAAATCAACAGGTCTCGAAGATAAAGTACCATTCTTGCTCGAGACGACACTTCGCGGTGAAGGAGCTACTTTCCTGACATCGGATGCAGGTAAAGAATTCGCCGTCATCGACGGCAATGTCGTCACAGGACAAAACCCGGCTTCAAGTGAAGCAGTCGCAAAACTAGTCCTCGCGAAACTCGCGACACAAGCTTAATAGATAGTATTCATACAAAATGGAGCACGCGACATCATGTCGCATGCTCCATTTTTTCATACGTTATAGACGGTGAAGTGAATCCAATCGTTCGAGATCAGCTTCTGTCTCACGTGTTTTTTGTTCGAGTCGCTTTAACTCGTCCTCGAGTTGTTGTTGTTGAGCTTGCAATGCAGATCGTTCTTCCTCTGTATAGGAACGTGATACTTCTTTTTCTTTGAGATACCACCATTTTTTGACCTTTTGAGGTGGCGGTCCGAGTTCAATCTGTTGCTCATGTTGTTGAACTTCCTCCATTTGTTCCGCATGCGCCAATTGAAGCTGCTCTAATTCCGCCTCATAGGCAGTTTGTCTAGCTTCAAGAATCGGTGTCAGGTACGCGAGGATATGCGCAGTAAAGTCTCGCTCGACGACTCGTCGTAATACATCTCGACGAAGGGAGGCTTCCGAATTGCCTATGGCATTCTCCCACACGCTCGGATCCGCTTGTTCTAGAATCTCTTCTTCTTCCGCTTCTCCGAGCCAACGTAGTTTCAGTAACAACGGTTCAAGTAGTGCCTCTTCTACATACGCCGTGAATTGCGAATACGACGTTGCTTCTCGTGTCAACGGTTCCTGATGTAAGCGAAATAAGGCTTCCGCTTCTTCTTCAATCCAGTCTTCGTAATCATTAAAATACATCGTTTAGCTCCTTACTTCATATCATCAAAAACAACACTGGCTCGAATCCGCCACCTCCATGACAGTCGAGCCAGTGTTGTTAGACGTTTGCTTCGTTTTTTTTAATTTCCGCGATTGCCCAATCACACCAATCCAAGTAATTCAACATCATACGCAAGCCGTACTCACTCGTCAAGGTTTCCCCTAGTGTCGCACCGTTCTCAAGGTGGTCGTGACGCCAACTATGCATCATCTCGACGGCAAATTGATGGTGCCGCTTCGACTCTTCCAAATAAGCAACGGCTTCCTCGGGTGGGAGCAGATGCAAGAGCGACACCCGCATCAAGTTCTCATCCTTCATCTTCGGTTTGAATTCATTCGGTGTCCGTAACCATTCAACGAGCTCTGTCCGTCCTTTATCGGTGATGGAATAGACTTTCTTGTCCGGCAAGTCTTCTTGGACGATATGGACACTCGTCACGAGCTCTGCCTCTTCCATCTTTAACAACTCTCGGTATATTTGAGTATGATGTGCGGTCCAGAAGTGGATCATTTGTTTTTTAAAAGTCGCGCTTAAATCGTAACCGGTCGCTTCCCCTTGGGTCAGCAGCCCGAGTAGTGCAAATCGTAATGCCACTGGCTGCACCTTCTTTCCTTCTTTTGTATATATACTTAATTATCTCAAATATATCTTAATTTCGCTACTCTTGCGTCGAACGAATGTACGATTAAAAAAAGACCTACGAGCGAAATCACATTCGATCGTAGGTCTTCATGCGTTATTGCTTTTCCACTCGTTCTATTTACGTAATTGCTCGATTCCCTGTCGGACATGTCTCCAGTAAGAAGAAGGATGTGGAACGAATTGACGACGATCGAACCATTCGCCTGTCGTGTCCTGAATGCGCTCGATGGACATGTCCGCGATTCGTTCAAACTGCTCGATTGAAAAAGCAATCAATCGCTTCACTTCTGTTTCCTGGAGGACGTATGCGTCTATCGCTTGATCACTTCGAGCAATAAAGACATGGCATCGCTCACAGTCCCAGAGCGACGCATCCCGAAACTCCTCTTCCTGGATGCCAAGCGGTATCAATTGATCAAAGGTACATGTCAAACCAATCTCTTCCTCGAGTTCCCGGACACCATCCTCGACTGTCTCATCCGCAAGCAAGTGACCCGCTGCCGTGATATCAAGCATTCCTGGAAAGTCCTTCTTTTGTTCAGACCGTTGCTGGAGCAACACGACGTCCCGCTTTGGATCATAGACGAAACAATGAAACGTTTCATGCCACAAGCCGTTTGCGTGGACTTCTGATCGTGGACGAGGTCCGAGCAGGTTGCCCGCTCGATCCACGGTCATGATCATCTCTTGTTCACTCATCGCAACACCTTCGAAGCTTGATGGAATCGCTCCCCGACCGTATAGAGTTCAGCAATCAAGAAGACAATTGCGATCCAAATGATGGCGCTTGGGAACAGGATCATCGCTGTTAGGAATAAGAACCCTTCCGTTCGCTCGACGAGTCCCGGTTGATATTGAAACGACTTGTAGCCGTAATTCTCACTGACCGCTCCGATTGCAAGGAACATCGTCATCCCAATGACGAATGATGCGACGAGCAACAGAATAACGACCTGCGTTTCCGGAAACCGAAGCGCAAGACCGATCAATACTGACAGCTCGACGATCCGGTCGAGCACAAGGTCAAGAATCGTGCCAATCGGAGTTGTCTTTTCTTTTCGTGCCATCGTTCCATCGATGACATCAAGCATGCCCGAGATCCACAACAAGACAATCGCCGTTCCCATCATGTCGTTATAGACGAAAAAGCCCGTCGCACCACCGATGATGCCGGAGATGATCGTCACCTGTGTCGCCGATAATCCAATTTTCTTAAATAAGGTCGCCCCTTGATCAAATAGGGGTTGAACGATTTTACGCGCACGCGTATCTAACATGTCACCCCTCCTTTCTAACGATATAGCCTTCTTTCTCCTGAATCGTCTCGTCTGAAGAGAGCACGAGTCGTTCTCCGGATGCTCGTTCGACTTCGTAGAATCGAACACCGTATTGAATGAGTTCTTTCGTAATCGTAACACGTTCATCCGTCTCCTTCGTCGGTCTTGAGACCAAGTTGACTGCCGTCAACGGATGCCATGTTTCTTCAATCTGAATGCCTTCCCCAAAAAAAGGGCTGGTCTGGCTCAGCGTAATCGGCGTGCCATGATCGACGATTCGCCCCTGTTCTAAAACATAGACGATATCCGCCATCGCCATTGCCTCTTCCCGATCGTGTGTGACAAGGAGTGTCGTGACACCTTGTTCCTCGGTCAACTTCCGAATCAATGTCCGTAATTCCCGTCGTCTCGGTACATCTAGACTCGAGAACGGTTCATCGAGCAACAAGAAGTCCGGTTGACTCGCCAGCGCACGAGCTAAACTTGCCCGCTGCTGTTCGCCCCCTGACAATTCGTGAACAGCACTTTTTCCTCTTCCCTCGAGTCCGACGCGATGTAACCAGGATTCGAGTTCGATCGGTGTTAATTGTTTGGCACCGAGACGGATGTTCTGTTCGACGTTCAAATGTGGGAACAACAGCGATCGTTGAAACATCATCGTCACACCTCGCTGATTCGGCGAAAGAACAGTGACATCTCGGTCACCGAACTGAATCATTCCGCTCGTCACACGTTCAAGACCTGCAATCAGACGGAGTAATGTCGTTTTCCCACTACCACTCGGTCCAACTAAAGCCACACATTGTCCAGATGCGATATTTAAATCGATATCAGACAACACATGCTTCGTTCCAAATCGTTTATTGACTTGTTGTATCGTGACTTCCATTTAAACGCCTCCGTACGATTCGTATCCAACTAGAAAAAATAACGGCTTGTCCAGCATAAAAGAGAATAGGCAACCCGATCAACCAGAGTGTCGCTAGACGCGCCGCCCCTTGCGAATTACCAGAATACGCCGGGAATACTTCGAGTGATATCATGCGGACGATCCCACCACCAATCAACGCAACGAGTGCATACTGACTGATCGTGATCACCGTGACGAGTAGCGTCACGGATTGTAACGTCGAACGAAGCATCGGTCCCGTCAAATAGAACCAACGCTTGAACCGGTTCCCCTCAATCAAGACCATCTGTTCAAGCATCCGTTCTCCTAGCGCCTGAAATCCGTTCGTGTACAAGCGAACTGTATACGGCAAGGTCGGCAGAAGCAACACGAGCAGGACACCAAAAAATCGATCGGCCAAACCAAGACGGATCCATGTCAAATAGAGACCGAATGATAGCAATAATACGGGAACGAACAGCGGCAAACTAATCAAGAACTCTGCTATACGAATCCTTTTCCCCGTTTGAAAGGCAATCGCTTTTCCTGCCATGTACCCGAAGAGATGATTTAACAATACGACGGCACAAATCATCGCGACGGTCGTGCCGAGCGTCGCTTCTAGGCGCGGATTCCAATTCCACTCTCCCGGAATTAAACCAATTAAAGGAACGATGAACAGGAGTACAACGAATACAGTCACACTGATTTTTTTTATCATTCGCTTCGCCCCCTACTGATCTTCGCTGCCAGTGGGCGTGTCAAACCAGTCATGAGCAACAATAGGAAGAAGAGTCCTCCCGTCAAAACGACACTCATTGCAAAAGCGAGTGGTTGCTCCGATAAATCGCCTTGTGTATACAAATCGAACGCATAGACGCCAAGTAATTTCGGATAGGTCACGCCGAGCAATGCCGGGATCTCATATGCGAACAGGATGAAGGCAAGCAAGATAAATGCTGCCTCAAGCATCGGAACGAGTAGGAAGACACCCCGCGCATGCCAAAATCGGCGTACTGGTGATAAACCGAGCATCATACCGAGTTCTTGATAACGCGAATCAAGACGCCGGACCACCGGTAAGATATAAAAAAAGACGAACGGAATTTCTTTATACAGATACGTCAGGATGACACTAAAATAATTCCCTTCATGCGGTCCGATGACAGGCACATTACTCAAATAGAGAATCGCGAGGTATGCTGCTCCTAGATGAGGGATGAATAAAGGAATTGCAAGTAACGCAGATAGTCGTGTTCTGCTCAAGAGCCGTGCGAGCACCATTCCAATGATCAGCGCGAGCACCGTACTGACGATGGCAACATAACTACTGACGGCTAGACTCTCTAAAAAGACCTCATCCGTCAGTAGCTCTCGGTAGTCGGAAAGTGACGTCATCGAGATACTGACCCATAACCCATATAAGACCATCCCTGCCATCAAGAGTGCAGCAGGATACGCGTTACCGCGCCACACGAGACGGCCATTCCTTACGGATCATCTCGAAAATGGATGGGTCGAGTTCCGTCCGGACCTTTCCTTCAAAGACGCTTGGCTTTGGTGTCGACGGTGCAGCCGGTACATCAGCGAATTGCTTTTGTTCTGACGAATCAAGTGTCGATAAATCAAGACTTGAACCGTCTCCCCAGTAAGTTGCATCATATTTTTTCAACTGCGCCTCTGGTGACAACAAGGTGTTGATCACAACGAGTGCACCTTTCGGGTTCGGTGCATTGAACGGTACGGAAAGGAAATGCGTCGACGCGATTGATCCATCCTTCAAGACGATCGGACGTGTTTGTTTCGGAAACGTTCCTGACTTCACTTCTTGTTCAGCCCGTCGTTCGTTGAAACCCATCGTGAAATCAACGTCTCCCTTCGCGTATAACTGATCGAGTTGGGCAAGTGTCTTTGGATAGGTCTTCCCTTTTTTCCAGAGATACGGTTTGATTTCGTTCAAATAAGCCCATGTCTTCTTGAAGTCTGCTTTCGGGTCTTTTAAGGTTTCATTCGATTCGACACCATACATGACGTGGCGGACGAAGGCATTCCCCGTAAAGTCCGTCACTTCCGGATACGTGAAACGTCCTGGATTTTCCTTGACCCATGACTTCAGTGCTTTCAAGTCGGTCGGTGGCGACTTCACGTCAGCTGCGTCATAGTGCAACGTATATTGAACTTTCCCCCATGCGGCTTCAAGTCCGTCTGTTTTCGTACCACTATCTGAACTCTGTGCGGCAGCATCAACATATTTCATGTTCGGGAGGACTTTTGTGATTTCTCCATACAGTAAATCATCTTTTTTAGCATTTAAAAAATTATCGCCATTGATCCAGACGACATCGATGACACCTTTTTCCTTACCTGCCTGTTTCTCAGCACGCAGTTTTTGAATGATATCCGCCGTCTCGATCGGGACCCGTTCTAAGGTGATGTTGTGTTCCTTCTTCAAACGCGGTGCTACGTACTCATCGATGTAGGCATTGATTCCGTCATCGCCGCCCCACATGTACATCCGAACCGTTGATTTTTCCGCTTCTTTTTCAATCGTCTGATAAGAAGTCCCTAAGACATTTTTCGGTTCCGGTGTTGCATCCGGTGTCCCACATCCTGCAAGCAGGGTACTTAAGGCAAGAAAGCTGATTACTTTTGTTTTCATTCGTTGTTCTCCTCCGTCATCACTTTTTGTCGAAACCTGATTTTCCTAACCACTCAATCAGCTGCGGCATAACGCCGTATCCTTTTGCCGAAAGCTCCATCCACCATGGTGCATTGACTTCTCGCTTGCGGCGCCGCATCGCCCGAACGACGGTCTGTGCAAGTTGTTCTTTTGATAAGACGATCGAAGCGACGTTTTTTTCATACTTTCGGCTAATGTCCGCTCTTACGAAAAATTCCGTCGCGATCGGCCCTGGATTGACCGTCATGACGTGGATGCCTTTTGGACGTAACTCGAGACGTAACGCGTTCGAAAACTGCAACATCGCAGCTTTCGTCATGCAATAGATCGTTGATTTCGGTGTCGGCAACTTCCCCGCCTGACTGGCCACGTTGACGATCATGCCACCCTCTTTCAGTAATGGCAGACATGCCTTCGTTAAGCGAACGGGACTTAAGACGTTGATCCGGTGCATCGACTCAATCGTTTCAATCGAGGTATCGTCTAAGAAGCTGAATTCCCCGAAACCTGCGTTATTAATCAAAATATCAATCCGTCCATAACGATTTGCGAGTGTTTTCGCAAGAATTTCAGGCGCCTTTTCCAAATCGTAGACCAGGTAGTCTGCCTGGAGTTCAGATGCTAACGTTTGTAACCGATCCTCGCGTCGTGCAATTAAAATCAAGTTTGCGCCTTCTTTATGCAGAGTGCGCGCCAGTGCTTCCCCGAGTCCACTTGAAGCGCCCGTGATGACGATCGTCCGGTTGATGAGTTGCATTAGACTTCCTCCATTTTCGAATAGTAGAGGATACCTGATCGTTTCTCAACCGTGATCGCACCGCGGGCGACGAGTGTATCGAGACGTGCTTTCATCTCACTCATGACAAGCGGGAATGATTTTTTTAATCGGTTTCCATACGTCACTTGTGCTAATTCGAATAACGTATGTTCTCCCGAAAAATACTTCAAGAGCTGATCACCACGTGCCTTGCGTTGCATCAATCGCTCTTCGACGAGTGCCGCGACATCCCGAATCGGAGCACCATGTCCGGTATAGGCGATTCGAACCTGTTCGCCTTGTAATTTTTCTAAGGAGTCAAGATACGCAAGAACGGGACGTTTTACGAGCACATCATCACCTGGTTGCGGTTGTTCGAGCAATGGATTCGGCTCGACCCGGTCGAGCAGGTGATCGGCCGCGAACAATACACCATCGTCACTTAGTATTCCGATTTGGTCACTTGCATGCCCCGGTAGTTCGATGACCCGGTATCGCCCAGACGGCGTAATCGCGTCGCCTTCTTTTAATGTGAAATCAAGTTGACCTTTTCCAAGCCATTTCAAGGCAGATTGATAGCTTGGTAACATCTCTTGAATCGCTAGCGGAACGCCAAACGATGTCGCCAATCGACGCAAGAATGCGTCCCCGTTGTTCAAGAAGGTCTCGTCCTGTTCCAAGTATGGGCGTAATCGCGCATGTCCATAGACGGGAATGCCTTTCTCTGAAAAGCGATGTGCCATCCCAGCATGATCCGCATGGTGATGTGTCACGATGACACGATCTAAATCCTCGACCTGAAGTTCATGTCGTGCAAGCGTCCGTTGCATCGTTTGCCATGCTTCAAGCGTATCCGGTCCACAATCAATGAGGATGTTTTCCCCTTCCGTTCGTAGTACATAGCAGTTCACGTCTCCAACCGGAAATGGTGTCGGAATCGGAATCGGGATGATTTCGTCTGATACTGTCATACCTACACGCCTCTTTTCTCTCGTCCATTTTCTTTCATTATAGAGAGAATGAAGCTATAGCGCCAAACTTTGTGCGTCAAAGGGTGACATTTGTTTTCTAGCTTACGTTAGCGCTTCAAAAACGGATGCACAAAAAACCGACCTTTCCGCAGATTGAAAGGTCGGTCAAAAACTTATTTTAAGTTGAGGACTGTTAATTTGTCGCGTGTCATCGAAGCTAAGCTACGTCCGACGCCTTGAACGCCGAGACCCGATGACTTCACACCGATGAATGGGAAGTGGTCAGGACCACGTTCCGTCCGACCATTGATTTGAACAGAACCTGTTTCAAGCGCATCCGCTACTGCAAACGCAGCATCGATATTCTCTGTGAAGACACTTGCTTGAAGACCGTATTCTGATTCGTTTGAGTATGCAATCATTTCGTCGACTGAGTTGACACGGATGATTGGAAGAACTGGTCCGAACGGCTCTTCCCAAGCAACGCGCATGTCGCGTGTCACGTTGTCAAGAAGTGTTGGTTCGATCAAGTTCGCCGTACGTCCGCCACCTAAGACGAGCGTTGCGCCTTTGTCTGTTGCGTCCGTGATCAAGCCTTCGACGAAGTCCGCTGATTTCGTGTCGATGAGCGGCACGACGACACTGTCTTGTTCAGGTGAACCGACTGTCAATTTCGCGATTCGTGTCTTGAGTTCTTCAATGAGTGCATCCGCTTGATGATTAAGAACGAAAACGCGTTTGATTGCTGTACAACGTTGACCTGAGTAAGAGAACGCCCCACTGATGATATGGTCTGCCGCAAGTGACAGATTCGCATCTTCAAGAACGAGCGCTGGGTCTTTTCCACCAAGTTCAAGGACAAGTGGAATCATTGCCGATTGACGTGATAGATGTTGTCCAGTGCCTGTACCACCAGTAAATGTGATCATGTTGATGCCCGGGTGAGCCGTCAAGTAATCACCGATGACCGATCCACGACCTGTGACGATGTTGACGAGTCCAGCTGGAAGACCTGCTGCGACGAGTGCCTCGACCATCAAGATACCGCTGATCGAACCTTGTGTTGCCGGTTTGAAGACGACGGCGTTTCCTGTCATGAGGGCAGGTGCGAGTTTCGCTGCTGCCAAGTTGACTGGGTAGTTGAACGGTGAAATCGCAAGCACGACGCCGAGTGGTGCTTTTTTGATGACCGCGATTTTTTTCGCGCTACCACCAGGGAACGAATCCCCTTGCATCATCTGACCGTCGAAACGGAGACCTTCTTCCGCTGTGTAGCGAATGATTTCAGCTGTCCGTTTGACCTCTTTGACGCCATCTGCACGTCCTTTACCGACTTCGCGCATGATGACTTCACCGATTTCGTCCGCACGTTTTTCGAGTTCCGTTGCCCAAGCGTGAAGCAATTCAGCCCGTTTGTTCGCTGGTTGTTTTGCCCACTCTGCTTGTGCCGCTTTCGCTGAAGCGATGGCACGATCGACTTCCGGTTTTGTCATCGCTTGGACGCGACCGACAAGATCCTCTTTATATGGTGAAGAGATTTCAATCGTCTCTTTTGATTCACTTTCATGCCATTGTCCATCTAGTAAAAATGTGTAGGTTGTTGCTGTAGTCATTCCACTCTACCTCCATTTATTTTTATCTCTCTCATTTCAGTGTGTGGCTGCATAGCTTATTGTAATCAATTGGTCTGACAAATGCCAAACTTTTTGCTTAACATATTATGAAAGCGATTACAACACTTTTTTTGTCAATTCAGAACTAGAATTTTTAGCGTAGCATGCCGATAACTAGTCAGAAGTGAAGTGAAGGTAATGGAAAGGGGCACAACCATATGTACAATCAGCACGATATTTTATTAGAAGCCGGCACGAACGAACTCGAGATCGTCATCTTCCATTGTGGTCCGTATACGTTCGGTATCAACGTCATGAAGGTTCGGGAAATCATCGTTCCGCTCCCGATGACACCACTTCCGGGTACACCGGATGCTGTCAAAGGATTGATCGAACTCCGCGGCGAAGTCATGACGGTAATCGATTTGCCGACGGTCATCGGTGTTCCCCACGACGAAGCAACCGAGGATCGACTGATCATCTGTGAATTCAATGGAGAAAAGAGTGTCCTACGCGTTGATTCCGTGACGGAAATCCGCCGTATCTCATGGGAGCAGATCGATACACCAAACGAACTCGCTCGTGGCATCGAAGGGTTAACGAATGGTGTCGTTAAAACGGGAGACAAGATGATCATCCTGCTCGACTATGAAAAAATTGCCCTTGAGCTCTCACGCAAGGATATCTTCGCCCGCGAAGAAGGACGTCGCGTCCAGTCCCGTGACCGGTCCGATAAAATCATCTGGATTGCCGAAGACTCGGAAATGCTCCGGATGTTGATCATCGAAACACTCGAGGAAGCCGGTTACCACGGACTGAAGTGGTTCATCAATGGGAAAGACGCATTCGATGCTTTCGAACAAGGAAGTAACTGTGATCTCCTGATTACGGATATTGAAATGCCCAAGATGGATGGACTTCATTTAACGAAACGACTCCGTGAAGATGATCGTTATGCGGAATTGCCGATCATTGTCTTCTCTTCCTTGATTTCCGACGATTTACGCCATAAAGGTGAATCTGTTGGTGTCAATGCACAAATCACGAAACCAGAAATCGGTCGTTTGATCGAAACGGTTGATTCCTACGTCTTATAAGAAAAAAAGCCGACAGCATGTCGGCTTTTTTGATCTATTCGATTGCTCAACGCAGGGCGTCAAGATTTTTCCCAGTAAACACATCGAGCCAGACGACACGGAATTCCACCATGCATTGCTCAATCCGATCGACGATTTCTTGTGTTCCGGTCATTGAACCGGACTCTGCTTCTTTTTCAAGCAGTTCGAAATCATCCGCTAAATCATCAGCAGCAACGGAATAGGAAGCACCTTTTAGCAAGTGAGCGAGCTTTTCAGTTTGCTCAGCATCTTGTTTGGCGACGGCATCTTTTAGTTCAGGAAATTTCCGATCGAACTGTGCGATATACGTCTCTCCGATTTTTTGAAGAAACGCATGGTCTCCACCTGCGATCGATTGAAGTTCTTCGAGCTTCTTAGCATTAAAAAAAGGCATGTCTTCCCCTCCTCTGTTTTCATCTTATCACTAATCTTCATAAAAAAAAATCGGAGAATCATTTACACGCCGTCGTATCTATTTCTATAATGAGACAGTGAAGAGCAGGAGGGATAGACAATATGTTGACGATTTATCGAAGCGATGTCACCGGGGCAGTCAACGAGATACAGGAGTTCACGAAAGGTTCCTGGATCCATCTTGTCAATCCGACAAAGGACGAAGCCGACCAAGTCATCGCTGCTACGAAAATTCCAGAGGATTTCATTTATGACCCTTTGGACGTGGAAGAAAAACCACGTTTTGAAAAAGATGAAGAAGGTCTTCTGATGATCGTCGACGTTCCCTACATCGAAGAAGAATCATCAGGACGCCGTTATAATACGATCCCGCTCGGTATCATCGTGACATCCCGTCATTTTATCACCGTTTGTTCGCAACAGCTCGATGTACTGACGTTATTCTCGAGTGGTAAGTTGCGAGGATTCCGGACGAATTATCGATCGCGCTTCGTGTTCCAGATTCTCTATAAAGTCAGTTCTTCGTATCTACGTTTTTTGCGTCAAATCGACCGTCGTATGGACGAACTTGAGGAAGAACTTCAACGTTCGATGCGAAATCAAGAAATCTTTCAATTGATGAACCTTCAAAAATCATTGGTCTATTTCATGACGTCCTTGAAATCGAACGATGGTGTGCTCGACCGGATCATCAAGACACCGAGTCTCGAGAAGCACGAGGATGACGAAGACTTACTCGAAGACGTCTTCGTCGAACACCGTCAAGCAATGGAGATGGCACAAATCTATAAAGATATCATCAGTTCGACGATGGATACATTCGGTTCCGTCATCTCGAACAATGTCAACTTCGTCATGAAGTTCCTTGCTTCGATTACGATCGTCATCTCGATCCCGACGATGATTTCCGGAATGTTCGGGATGAACGTTCATGTTCCGTGGGAAGGTGAAGTCATTGGTTTCTGGATCGTCTTCGGAATGATGATTTTCTTCTCAGGCCTTGCCGCATTTATCCTATGGCGGAGAAGGTTCTTTTAGTTCAAGTAGATTCAGAGCTTGTAAGACTCAAAAAAGACTCAGTGACGGTGTTTCCGTCGCTGAGTCTTTTCACTTACAGGTTAATTGATTTCGACCGTCACGAGACACAGGTCATCCGCTTCATCGCTCTGATCCGGTTGAATCAACTGATGGATGCTCGGTCCTTGTTGTTCGATCAGGTTCTGGATAGCGTGGATTCCCTCATCGATACCTTTACTGTACAATTCCATGAAACCATCCGTGTACAGGTAGACACATCCTGGTGAGACGATGTCGATCGTCTTGCTCGAATATGTCGAGTCTTCAAACATACCGACAGGAAGTCCCGTATTCTCAAGCGGAATGATTTGATCATTCATGCGCAACAAACCAGGCGGGTGCCCTGCGTTCGCATAGCTGAGCTTCATCTCATCTAGGTCGATGTAGAGGTAAACGGCAGTGAAATAGATTTCTGTCTCGTCTCCTGGGAACAATCGACTCATCTGCTGATTCAATTCTTCGAGTACTTGTGCTGGATCACCAATCCGGTGCACGAGTTCGAATAAAATCGAGCTCATTCCCATCGTGATCAGCGCAGAAGAGACACCGTGTCCCATGACGTCAAACAAGATGATGCCGTATTTATTCTGAGAGATGCGGTACCAGGCGTACATATCTCCCGCTAGTTTCTTAGACGGGATATACGTCGCCATGATGCGGATCTCATCGTCTTCAATATTCGCACTGAGCACACTCTGTTGCAGTTTTTGCGCCAAATCAAAGTCTTCCTGTAATACTTTTTCATATCGTTTTCGCGCATCGATTGCTTGCTTCAGACCAATCGCGTTACGAACTCGCGCGAGCAATTCCGTTTTACGGATCGGTTTCGTTGTATAATCCGATGCTCCTGCATTCAGTCCATCAACGATATCTTCTTCGTTTGATCGCCCGGAAACAATCAGAATTGGCAATTCATCGAGACCAAACCGTTTTCGAATCAAACGTGTCGCTTCGATTCCGCTGATCCCTGGCATTTCGACGTCGAGGAGAACGACGTCCAACTGTTCGATGAATAACGGATCGTCCATTAATTCGATTGCTTCTTCCCCACTCATTGCTTTGACGACGTCATAGCCTTCATTTTCTAACAAGCGCTCTAAGAGCATTAAATTGGTTAACTCATCATCTACGACCAAAATACTCATACGCCGTCACCTCGTTCCGTTTAACATGTTTATCTGACATCAGTTTAGCACACAACCTACAATTTCGTTTAGACGGAAGCTGCGTTTTCCGTCATACTAGAAAGTGAACGAAAGGAGGAGTGGACTATGTGGTTATATGTCGTCTCCATTCTCATCATCGTATTCGTCTTGGTCGCCTCGATCGTCGTCATTTCGAAAGGATATGGCTACAAAGGCAACAAAGATGATATCGAAATCGATTATGATGAAATCAACCGAAAACTTCGTCACGAAAATGATGATGATTCATCCAACAAATGAACCTCTTAGACCATCATATCACGATGGTCTTTTTTATATTCATTTCAAATACATGTTATTTTTAAATGTTTTTTATTCACTCACAAGGGTATATCCATATCATGGTTAAATATTATCTCAAGGGAGTGTTCATCATGGAACCGAAGCTTCAACATGATCCACACGCAGCACACGCAGAACATCCGAATCGCCAGTTCGATCAGGAAGAATCATCAGGTCGTCAAATCAATCTCGTCACAGGGATGTTGCTCGGTGCCCTTGTCGGCGGTCTATTGACGCTACTTAGTTCTTCGTCTCGCCAAAATACGAAACAGAGTTTACGGGGGGCGAAAGATTCCGTCTCTACCCTCGCTTCTTCTATTAAGGAAGATCCGTCAGGTAAAGCATCACAAGTCATCAATCAAGTGAAGAGTGCTTCAAGCATCATTCAAGAAGTCGCATCTGACGTTCAAAATGTCTATGACAAAGTGAACACAGAGCTTGAAACGGTGAAATCAGATGCCTCGACGGTGAAAGAGACAGTAAATGAGACGAAAGGTGACTTGAATGCAATCAGCAATAAAGTCGTCGAAGCGAAGGATGTCGCACTCGGCAAAGAAGAACCACCTGCTGAGCATGATGCTTCCGACAAACAAGCAAATGATTCTCAATCTTCCGAGGAAAAACATAAAGGTGAAGACATCTAATCATTCAATGCACTTCTTCTTTCTCCCCGACATGTTCAGCATGTCGGGGTTTTTAGCGTAGGAATTGAACAACGATCGCAACGCGTTCGCGCATTCCAAATCGAAGGACTCCTGAAAGTGGCGTTTCAGCCGGAATCGCATCCGTCTGTAAACCAAGTTGTTTCGCCTCTTGTCGCGCACGGTACAGATGAAAGTCTGACGTGACGATCGAGACGCGACGAACGTTCTTTGGCAACAACGCCTTTGAAAATTGTAGATTTTCCGTCGTTGATGTCGAGTCGGCTTCAAGGATCAACCGCTCTTCAGCAATCCCAGATGCCACCATCCCGCGACGCATCGCCTCTGCTTCTGAAATATCTTCATCTGGACCTTGTCCACCGCTCAAGATGAAGCGGACTTCTGAATGTTGTTTCCCATATGCCGCAGCTGCCTGAATCCGGTTATGTAGGATTTGCGACGGTTTTTCTCCTTTGACACCCGCACCGAGGACGATGACATACGGTGACGTCCCATCAGCGAGTGGCCGTTCCCCTTTATTAACGAAAATACCGACACTGTACCAGAAGGCGACACAAGCGACTAATCCCCCACCGACCATCCATTTGATGTTTCGTTTGTTAAACTTGCGTTTGATCATACCGTACGACCTCTCTACTAAAAAATGGCTTACGGTAGGCAATACGAATGGTTCTCCAAAAAAGTTTCAGCATAACAGGTTCGGACTCAATGAAAAAAGGCTGACTCAAAAAAGAATGACGCGTCTTTTCACGCC
>NZ_DGYQ01000004.1:0-46221 GCF_002396765.1 Exiguobacterium sp. UBA5002 | reverse complement strand
CTTTCCTCAGGCGAGACACAAGCCAGTTTTCCTGCTTTATTCAAGCAGGAAAGCGGGTCTTATTTGTCTCTGTCAGCGCAAAGATGCGCTTTTCTTTGTAGGAGTTGCGTGAAACGCGTCATTCTTTTTGTTACAAGATAGGGGTGGCAGATCATCATTCTGCCACCCCTATCTTTGTAGAGACTGACTGTTGAGTCAGCCCCTTTCCTATTCACTGACTCGTCATCAATTTCCCCAAATTGATGTTACGTATTCCGGATGATCGATGAACGGATTCCGGTTTTTTTGCCACTTCTCGAAGATGACATCGTTGCGACGTTTCTCGAAGCTATCAACTGGGTCAAGCTTATTCCATGCTTTCAGCGTCGACAATTTGCCGTGTAACGGGTTCGTACCATTATTGACGTTTTCTGAAGCTTCGAGATCGATTTCTCCGCCACCTTCATAACGAACCGCCATGTAGAAGATCATCCGCGCGATATCACCTTTGACACGGTTCGGTGGTTCCCACGAATCGCTATCGCGATAGCAATCACATCCACTGTATTTCGTACCGCCATTATCGAAATCTAGATTCCCCCGTGCGCTGTTGACGACAACGTCTTCCGGACGCAAGTGATGCAAGTCTGTTCCTGGACCGTTTGACGTACCAAAGTCACCGTGTGACTTTGCCCAGACATGTTCACGATTCCATTGACCGACATTCCCACCGTTACTGCTCTTTGAAATCGATTTCCCCGTGTATAACTCGATGACGTTATTCGCATTGTTTGGATCTTGATCTGTTTCTTTCAGTGCTGTCCATACCGTGTCGTATGACACTTGTGTATGATTATCGATGATATCGTGCAGCGATGCCTTCAACGCCGCCCCTGTCTTCCCCGCTGCTGGTAAATAGTACGCATCGATCGTCGATTGTGACGTAACCATCTGCGGACCTGCTGAAACTTGTTTTGGATCAACTGTTTTTGCTGTGACCGGTGTAAAGACGATTGACCCGAGTGCAAGTGTTGCGGCAAGCGCACCTGTGACCTTTGACTTCCAGTTCATGTGTGTTCCCCCTTAAATGGTATGTATGAGAGCGGGTGTTACACGCTCATTTTCACACCGAATCCATTCCTGGTGGAAGATGGACGATAGACCTGCTTTTTTGTAGATGAGTCGTCGTTCAGAATATTCATTGAAAGGCAACGGTTAGATGGTCCTGATTTTTTTCATTCATGACGTCAATCCCATCGAAATAGTACTTCAGAAGAAATATTCTAGGGTCAAAAGTCACGAACAAAAGAGACTTACAAATAAGAATCCGGGATGATATTCCTCCTGTCTGAAGCTTCCCTATAATAAATAATGCAAGCGATTTCACAAATCATAAGGAGGTCTTTACGTGAAACAAAAAAGATGGATTTTAGCGACCGTCGCATCTGTTGCTTTTTTAGCGCCACTTGCGCAACCGATTGCAGTCGGCGCAACGGCAGACAACGGAACGATGATGCAGTATTTCGAATGGTATGTGCCAAATGACGGTAACCACTGGAACCGTCTCGGGAGTGATGCAACAAAGCTCGATCAGCTCGGAATCACATCGGTCTGGATTCCCCCTGCTTACAAAGGTACCTCGCAAAATGATGTCGGATACGGCGCCTATGATTTGTACGATTTAGGTGAGTTCAACCAAAAAGGAACGGTCCGTACGAAATACGGCACAAAGGCGCAATTAAAAACGGCGATCGGACAATTGCATACCGCCGGAATCGATGTCTATGGCGATGTCGTCATGAACCATAAAGGTGGCGCCGATTTCACGGAAGCCGTCACGGCAGTCGAAGTCAATCCGGGTAACCGTAATCAAGAAGTCTCTGGCGATTATCAAATCCAGGCATGGACGGGCTTCAATTTTGCAGCGCGAAATAACCTCTACTCGAACTTCAAGTGGAAATGGTACCACTTCGACGGCACGGACTGGGATCAATCGCGTTCAAAAAGCGCCATCTACAAGTTCCGCGGTACTGGTAAAGCGTGGGATACGGATGTCTCAGGTGAAAATGGCAACTACGATTACTTGATGTATGCGGATCTCGACTTCGATCATCCAGAAGTCCAGCAAGAAATGAAGAACTGGGGTAAATGGTACGTCAACGAACTTGGTCTTGATGGGTTCCGTCTCGATGCCGTCAAGCATATCAAACACGGTTACTTAGCGGACTGGCTCGCGAATGTTCGTCAGACGACGGGCAAACCATTGTTTACAGTCGCAGAGTACTGGCAGAACGATCTCGGCACGTTGCAAAACTACTTAAGTCGGACAAATTATCAACAATCCGTCTTTGATGCACCGCTTCATTATAAGTTCGAACAGGCAAGTAAAGGCGGCGGGTACTATGACATGCGGACGATCTTTGACGGTACTCTCGTCAAGAGCAATCCAGTCCAAGCCGTCACACTCGTAGAGAACCATGATTCGCAGCCTGGACAATCGCTTGAATCAACGGTTCAGTCATGGTTCAAACCGCTTGCTTACGCGATGATTCTGACACGTGAACAAGGCTATCCGTCGGTCTTCTATGGTGACTACTATGGTACAAAAGGTACGTCGAATCGCGAAATTCCAGCACTCGCTTCGAAGATTGATCCGTTACTTAAAGCACGAAAGGACTTCGCGTTCGGGAAACAAAATGATTACCTCGATAACCAAGACATCATCGGTTGGACACGTGAAGGTGTCTCAGACCGGGCAAAATCAGGTCTTGCGACAATCCTTTCGGATGGTCCTGGCGGTAGCAAGTGGATGTACGTCGGGCTTCAGAACAAAGGAGAAGTCTGGACAGACATCACTGGAAACAACACAGCATCGGTCACGATCAACCAAGATGGCTACGGTCAATTCTTCGTCAATGGTGGTTCGGTCTCCGTCTATCGCCAACAATAAGCATTCAAAAAGGTCTCTTCCGTATGACGGGAGAGACCTTTCTTCTTCATTCAGCGAGACCGACACTCGATTTGATATGATCTTCTGTCTCGATTGCTTGTAAGAGGAAATGCGCCACATCTGCGCGATTGATTTGTTTTGCATCTTCCGGAACACCTGTATCTGCTTGACGATAAAGCCCCGTCAACGGACCGTTCAGTAAACGGAGTGGTCGGGCCACCGTATAGTTCAAATCCGCTTGTTGCAAAAGCGCGATCGCTTGGCGGTGATCTTTCAGTGGATTTTTCAGAATCCGCTGAGCGAGCATTCCTTGTACACCCGGTAATTCATCATCAACACCGGCAGACGCGACATAACCAATTCGGTCTACGCCCTGCTTTTTCATCGCTGTCACGATCCGGACGAGACTCCGTTCTAAAAAGCCACTGTATGCAAGACTCTCTGTGCCAAGAGCCGTCAGGACAGCCTCTTGCCCGGCAACAGCAGTCGTCACTGCTTCTTGATCGAGCACGTCGCCTTTAACGACGTGTAACCGTTCGTCACGTAGTGTCAGTTTTTCCGGACTGCGGACGAATGCTGTGACCTCATGCCCGTGATCAATCGCTTGCTTGACCAGTTCTTGCCCCGTTTGACCCGTCGCTCCAAAAATAATCAATTTCATACAAAACACCCTTTCTCTTTCAAGATCCACTGATTCCATCATACCCTCACCACTTGAAAATGAATCGTCTCACCTTGTCTTTATTTTCAGAAAATTGTTTTTATTTGTTAAGCGTGTGTGCTAAAATCTTCCTAAGTAAATATGGATATTTTTTCCTTAAAAACAGGAAGGAGGATCGCTTGTGTTACGGCAACGCTTTATCATGTCGCTTGGTGTCATTTTGATTGGTCTGTTCTTGTTTCAAACTACGGCGACGTATATTTATACACATTACATCATGCCGAATCCTTTTAAAAAGCCTTCGATTGCAGAAACTGAAGCGAACGGCGAAATTAGTTTTAAAAACGGTCACTCACCTACTAACACAAAAGGCAAGATGCCTTTTGAACCGATCAATCCACGACCTGGTCCAAAAGAGCTCTGGAAATCCCTTAAAGCGGATGCCTCTGACTCTCCCTTTTCTTATCTACAATATGTCATTTTAATCAGCTTATTTAGTTTCATGGTCTGGAAACTCGTTCAGTCGCGTCGCGTGAAAAAACGGCGCAGGTCTACAGGAGACGTAACGGATGACGTTCCATTCGCTCAATCAATCTTTCGTCCTGCCTCTTTAAGAAAATCACCTTACCTGTATTCATCGTATTCGTCTTCACGTGTCCGTGATCTCGTCATCCACTTTGAGCAACACTTACCGCGCAGTCAGCAACGTCGTCCGAACGAAACGCTTGAAGACTGGTTACGTCGAATTGAGGTCCCTGTCGATTTTCAGTTGTATCGGAATATCCGCTACGGTGATATGTCGGAAACGATCGTCTCGAATGATGAAATTCTACGCTTCGAACAACAACTAGCACGCTACTCAACCATTTGACCTTGGAGGGATTTCCTATGAAACTACAACAATTAAAAGACCAACTCAATTCGATCTATCTCGGTAAACCGGACGTCATTGATCTCTGTCTGACGGCACTCATCGCAGAAGGACATATTCTATTAGAAGATGTACCGGGAACGGGGAAAACGATGCTCGCGAAGGCGCTCGCTCAAAGCTTCGAGAGTGCCTTCTCGCGGATCCAGTTCACGGCGGACCTTCTCCCGTCAGACGTCATCGGTTCGGACTTCTTCAACTTAAAGACGCAGGAGTTCGAGAATAAACGCGGTCCATTGTTTGCGAACGTCGTCTTGATCGATGAGATCAACCGCGCCGTTCCGCGGACACAATCGGCATTACTTGAGGCGATGGAAGAGCGTCAGGTATCGATCGGTGGAACAACCTATCAGATGCCAGCCCCATTCTTTGTCATCGCAACACAAAACCCGATTGAATCGGCAGGAACATTCCCACTACCGGACGCCCAACTCGATCGATTCATGGTCGCAATTGAAGTCGGTTACCCGGATTTCGAGAATGAACGTCGCTTATTGTCTGAGATTCTGACGAACGTACGTCGGTCAGCCGTCGGCATCGCGTCAGGTGGCGACTTGATTTCCTGGCAGGAAGAGGCACGCCGCGTCCATGCATCGCAAGACGTGCTCGATTATCTATTACACATCGTTCAAGCGACACGAAATCATGAACTCATTGAAGTCGGCGTCAGTCCGCGTGGAGCGATTGCATTACTTCGCGCCTCGCAAAGTTATGCGTTCTTGAATCAACGCGACTTCATCATCCCGGAAGATATCAAATATCTTGCAAAACACGTCCTGTCCCATCGCCTGACACTGACACTTGAAGGTGGAATCAAGACGACGAAAGCGGCTGTCTTGACGCATATTCTGGACGACGTGCCGGTTCCGGTCGAGATGGGGTGACGAATCATGCAGATTGAACGTTCCGTCCCGTTTTGGCTTGAACGCCGACTTTTTCCACTGTACGTCACGATGACGTTCTTCTTTCTTTTCATTCCGCGTCTTTCCGTCCTCGGATTTCTGTTCGCAGCTTTGGCGACGATTCATTTCGTCGTCGGGCGAACAGAAAAGCAGTTACGACGGGATGTCGCAATCGAATGGAAACATTATGAATCATTGATGTTCAACCAGGAGAAGACGTCGCTCCATTTGCAAGTCTTCGGCGTCGAATCCTTGAGTCAGCTTGGGCTCGAAGCGACACTTCGTTTGCACACGGATGGCGGAGTCATTTTCCCGGAGATGGACCCACTACATCCGGCGACGTTTCATGCAGTGATTGACTCTGAAGACGGAGTGACGATCCCGATTCAGACGGTTCGCCGCGGACCAGCCGAGTTCGATGAGATCATCTTGACGATTCGCCTGCCCTGGAAGATGGGCGTTTATCTCTTTACGTTCGATACATATCCGTCGTTTACAGTCTTACCGTCCTTGACGGCGCAAGCGACGCCGCTTCTTTTACAGCGTTTACGAATCGGTGATCGACCGGACCGTTACTCACCGCTCAAGAACAAACTGGTTCAACTCGGTGCAAAACCCTATACGGCGGAACCGTCAAAAGAGATCGATTGGTATGCGACGGCGAAGACCGGTCGCTTGCAGGCAAAAGTATTCGAAACGAGCAATCAAGATACGTTTACGATTGCCTTGAACTTATCTGCCCCGAGCGGTTACGGTCTCCATCAACAATTTGAGACGTTCATTGAACAAGCCGCATTCCTGATCAGTGAATTAATCAAAGAAGGCTGTAAGATCGAACTATTCCTCAATCGACTCGACGGAGCGAACCGAATGACGCATCTCTCATTACAAGAAGGACAACCACAATTAAAACATGTCCTGATGACGCTCTCGACGGTCTCGACGCGTGATTCGTTCATCGCGACGCAACAGTTCGAACGCTACGTACTGCGCCGGAAACATATGAACAGTCAGTTGATCCAAATTGGCAATGACCGAATCCTCGCCATCGGTTGAGGATCCAAAGAAAGGAGTTTTTCCCTTCATGTTTTTTATCGCCCGAAAATCAATTCAGCTCATCGTGGCTTTTTTTGTCTTGATTGCGATCAGCGCCCTTCCAGCACTCGTTGCGCAAATGAAATTCAACCCAGCAAGCTACTGGGAAGGTCTGAAACAGCAATTTGCTCAATTAACGAAACTTGATGAGATTACCTATTTCAACGTAACCGCTCAAAAGGAGTTCTTATTGCTTCCTACCATCAGTCCCTTTATTAAAGAGACGTTAATCATCTTTACGACAGCTATGCTGGTCTCCGCTGTGTGTGCGATTTTTTATGCTTATTTGTTTTATCGGAGTGGCCGCAAAACACGCATGATGCTGAAACAGACAACGCGGACGCTTGAGATGGTTCCGGATCTGTTCTGGATCATTCTTTCACAATTCCTTGTCCTTTATCTGTTTAAAACGACCGGGTATGACAAAATCGAAATTGCGGGATCCTATGCTGAGTACATTCGTTTTTTACCGATTCTTACCCTAACGTTGACAACACTATTCTTCTTCATCAAATGGTTAACGACGCAAGTACTCGAACAGGAAGCTGCTCCTTTTCTTGAACTCGCACGGGCTAAAGGCATTCGTCCTGCCGCTCTTTTCTGGAAACACTTGATTCCGACAATGATCTATCGGTTTTATCTGTTTTTCCGAGCGAACATCATTACGGTCTTATCGAGTCTCGTGATCATTGAATACACGTTCGAAGTGCAAGGTATGTTCCGGTTCGTCTTTTATAATGGACAAATGCCGATTTTGATGGTCATCTTGTTCTTAATCTATCTACCGATTTTCATCATTGATTTGTTGGCAGAATGGCTTATTCCTAACGCCTGGAAAGGGGGGATTTGATGCGTCGTACTTTGATGCGAGATCCTGTCTTCTGGCTATGTTTATTTTTACTCACTGGTTTACTGCTCCTTAGTTTTGGAAATACGATCTTTCGTGATGGTCAAGTCGATCAAATCTCGAACCGGTATGCTGAAGACGGTACGTTCCTTGCGACATCACCACTAAAACCGTCAAGTGATCAATGGCTCGGTACAGACCGCTCTGGCTATGACCTCTTTCAATTGATGATTGAAGGATTTAAATGGACAGCCGGTATTTGTATGATTGTTGCGCTCGGTCGAATGTTTCTTTCGCTAGTGATTGCGATTCCGCTAGCTTTTAGAAGTGCTCGCGTCAATCGATACTTAAAACTTATTCTTGATGGATTTTTAGTTTTACCGCTCTCTCTTGTCGCGTTGCTCATTTTGCTTCCATCACTTACGTTCTTTGATTCGACTGCTATCCCATCGTTGTTCGACCGTGTATCGTTCGAGTTAATCGTCTTGATTTTGCTTGGTCTCCCCTCTTTATCGCTTTATCTGATTGCTGAGACCCGTCAGTTACTTAGTCAAGAGTTCATGATTGTCGCCCAGACGCTTGGTGGCAGTCCGTGGCATCGGTTCAGACGCCACATTTGGCCACATCTTGTTCCAACGTTGACAATCGTTTTTATGCAACAGTTCATCCAAACGTTGATGTTACTCGTTCACTTATCACTTTTCAAAATTTTCTTCGCTGGAACGGTTAATTTACATGTAGGAACTGCCCCAACGATTTTTGAGTGGTCCTCGATGTTCGGTTATTACTATAACCAGTTTTCAGCGACGTCTTGGCTCAATCATATGTTCCTTGTTCCACTGATTGGGCTAGCATTAGTCGTCTTTTTCAGCAATCTATTCATGAGTCGACTCGAACGGGCTTTCCGCTTCCGCCAGCAACTAAAACCAATCAAGCTATCGGCATCTCGTGCTCAAGACGAAGCCGCTGCGACGTCGATGGTCGATCCCTTTACACTCGTTGCCCGGAACTCCCGTCACGATTCTGATTGACAATCCATTTTTTTCCTCTTACACTAGAAAAAAACACGAAATGAGGGCGTCCGATGTAAGTCATTCTGAATTCTCACTCCTAACTAAATACGTACGATATGGAGGTCATTCAGAATGAACCGGTTTACGCTTTTATTGGTCAGTCAATGGATTGCGAATGCGGGAGATGCGCTCTATATCGTCTCCCTGATCGCGATGATCTATCAAACGACAGGGCAAGCGAGTCTCGCTGCCCTGTTTCCTGTTCTCGTCACAGCAGGCATGACAGGAAGCGGCTTCTTATTCGCCCAAGTCGCTCAACGTGTTCCCCATGCCTCTTTGTTGTTCGGCAGTCAACTCCTCAAGACGATTCTATTAGGCGTCATCTGGGGATTTGATTTACCACTGCCACTTATCCTCGCACTCGTTGGATGTATCGCTTTCTTCGACGGATTTGCTCGTCCGATCGAAAGTGCCTTCATCCCTCGACTGTGTCAGGATGTTCAGAAAGCTAACAGTCTCGTACAAGGTTCGAATCAAGTGATTCAGCTCATCATGTGGCCGCTCGGCGCCATTCTGGTCAGCTGGTTATCGCCTCTTTCCGTCTTGTCCGTCTCGGCTAGTCTGTTTTTAGGTGCCAGTCTCATCAGCTATCTGTTCTATCGAAGCGTCCGCTCTCTACCCGACCCTTCGATGGAAGAAGAAGACGTCTCCTTCCGGTCGAGTATTCGCTACACGCGATCGCATTCTTTCGCGAAAGCCAACACGTATCTCGTCGGAATCGATGCGTTCGTCAGTACGGCGTGGATTTCTGCTCTGTTCCTCGTCTACATCGACACACATTTCCAGCTATCGGAACGCTGGTGGGGCATTCTAAATGCCTTCTATCTGCTGAGCATGATTGCCGGCAGTTACATGATGTTACGTCGTCGTGGAACGCGTTCTTTGCTTTATCGAAGTATCGGCTTTTCGATTGTTGCGACCTTCTTGTTTGCTTTCGCTCCAATCGTCACACTTGCCGTGATAGCTTGTCTGTTCCAAGGGTTTGCAAGTCAAGTCCGAGCGATCGAGCTGAATACGTTGTTGCAGACGACGACACCACTCGAACGGTTACCGTATGTCTATAGCGTGCAACAAACCGTGTATGCACTCTGCTTCTGTCTCGGTAGTCTGCTGTTCGGATGGCTTGCCGATCTGTTTGCGATCGAGATTGTCTATGCGCTCGCAGGAGTCCTCTCCTTGTTGATGTGGCAACCAGCTCGCCAGGTATTAGCACGTTCCTCTCAGGAGCAACGACACGTGTCGTAATAAATGACAGTCAAAAGGACAAAGGTCAATGCACCTTTGTCCTTTTTTTGATTCAGTTCTGACGCGTTCGCGTCACACTATACAACAGAAGCAACATAAGTGAGACGAGACTAAGCGCGGCATAGGTCATCTGAAGCGAAAAGACACGTTCGACGAAGACGAATAGGGTACCGGTTCCAAGCACAGTTAAACGTTCAATGACTGAGATCAGCGACGTAAACGTTGCGCGTCCATTTGGCGGTGCAACTTCTTGGATGACAGTGGTCAAATAAGGATCAGCCCAGCCATAGCACAAGTACAGCGTCCCGAGTAACCCGATACTGACGAGCGGTGAGGCAACCGACAATCCGGCAAGACACACGATATAGATCATCGCCCATCCGACGGGCGATCGGAACCGAGATAATGACGCACCGATCGCCTGCATGATTTGGAATAACACGAAGACGAATCCGAAATGGACCATCGGTATCGTTTGATCCCGTAGATAGAGTTGCCAAAACTCATCGACGAAATCAATCGTCGCCCCGTATAACAAGACAAGACAAAGAATTCGGACGTAGACGCGTCGAAACGAAAAACCGTTTAGCAACGTCTTCAACGAACTCGTCTCTCCGTCTTGTTCTCGCGATGCTTCCTTTAAGAAAAACGTCAGCAGTACTGTTCCGAGCAAAATCCACCAGGACACGTGATAGTGCCAAATCAAGTCTACCGATCGCACGGCGTAACTCCCGACAAGTGCCGCAAGTCCTGAAGTCAATAAACCACCGATTGAAATCAGTCGCCAGACCGTCTCGAATCGCTCTTCTATCCTTTGCATTCGCAATGTTTCATAGACGTGGGCTTCAATCGCTCCACTAAGTGCTGCGCCACCGATGCCGGCAAAGACCATCGCTAAGAGGAAGGCAAGTAAGGAGTGCGCTTCAATCAACACCGTAAACGATAACCACTCACATACGAAACCAGCCAGAATAAACGGCTTTCTACCCCACCGGTCGGATAACAAACCGAACGGAACCTCACCAATCAACATGACCCAAGCAAAGACGATTTCTGCGATGACGACGTCGGCAATGCTCATTCCCCGGTCTTCCCAGTAAAAGCGTTCAATCACATAAGCTGGAATGAACGAACTACTGGCTTCGATCAGGATCCAAAGAATGAGTGATCGTCGGACTTAACAAGGCCATCTGCTTCGCCGCATCTCCTCACTTCCTTTCTGTTTGATAGTAGTTAATTCCCGTTTTGCAGAGGAAACCAACAAAAAACGTTCTTTGATTTTTCAATCAAAGAACGTTTTTGACATTAACATTCATCTGCCGATTCCGTGACCGGTACGACGGACTGGACGATCGGTAGTTCGACGATGAACGCTGACCCGACACCTTCCGTTGATTCGACATGAATCATTCCTTCATGCGAACGAACGATTTCCTGACAAATCGCAAGACCAAGACCGGTACCGCCGATTTTTCGACTATCCGAATTATCGACTCGGTAAAACTTACTGAACAGTTGTGGTAGCGCGTGACGGGGAATACCAATCCCTTCGTCTTCGATCTTCAACTGAACCCGGTCTTCGACTTGACGCATCGTAATCGTGATCTGACCACCATCTGGTGAATACTTGATCGCATTGTTGATCAGGTTCGTGAACAACTGGCGTATTTTTTGTTCATCGGCATGAATCCGACCCGTCGTCGTTTCTTCAAAATCAAGGACAAGCTCGTGATCTTTTGCCGAAGCGGTATGGAACTCGACCGTTTCCTGAATGACTTTCGTCAGATCAAGCGGTTTAAAGTCATACTGTTGCTGACTCGATTCCATGCGCTGGACATCGAGGAAGTCGTTGACGAGATTCGTCAACCGTTCGGTTTCTGCATGAATCGTCTCGAGATACCGTTGACGTTTTGATTCCTGTACGTCGCGCGCGAGCATCAATTCCGTGTAGCCGTAAATCGAGGCAAGCGGTGTCCGCAACTCATGCGAGACGGTCGAGACGAATTCCGATTTCATCCGGTCGATCGCTGTCTCTGCCGTCACGTCACGTAAGACGAGCATCGTACCGCGGAAACAACCACCGTAATGAATTTCCTCTGCATACAGCGTGACGAATCGCTCTTCCTTGTTTAAGGACAACGCCAAGCTCTCCGTCGGAATTTCCTGACTGCAGACATGATCCATGTAGGTTAAGAACGCCTCATGTTGATCGACTTGCACTGCCAACTCTTCGATTTTGACGTCGAGCGTCATCAATCCTTCTTCCGCCACTTGATCGTGCGCCGGATGATGGAATAAAGCGAGCAATGGTTTATTGGCAAAAATCGTCTCTCCTTCGATATAGATGACCGCTTCCCGAATCGAACGGAGAAGTTTGGACGTCTTTTCCCGTTCTCGTTCGACTTCTTCAAAGACACGCATCCGGAGCAAGGAGAGTGCCAATTGACGGGAGAACGACCAGATTTCGTTCGTCTGCTCTTCCGTAAAAGCATCTCGGTAACGGACGAGATAAATGCTTGCAATCATCGTGTTCGTCGCCGGGTCCATCACTGGTACGACGATTTCGTACATCGTGTACGGATATGGGAGCGGATGATGACTCGCGACTTGTTTACTTGAACGAACGGCACGTTTGTTTAGACGGGCGCGTTCAAGTAATGACGTCGAAGCATGTAATAACTGATACTCTTGCTCCTTCGTCATCCCGTACGAGACGAGATTCGTATAGCGGTCTTGCTCTAAGAAGACGATCGCTCCGAGCTCCGCATCGGTAATTGTGATCAATTTTTCGATGATCGCCGGATACGCCGTCAACGTTTCGCGAGACGCGAGTGTCTCGGTCAACTCATTGCGATAACGCAAATGAATCTCGTTACGTAACGTGATGTCGAGTGCTTCTTCGAGCTCTTCCTGTTGCGATTGCAGTTCTTCTTGCTGAGCAATTAATTCTTCTTGTTGACTTTGGAGTTCGTCGTTACTTGCGACAAGTTGATGTTTTTGCCCGGAAATGGCGGCTGCCATCTGGTTGAACGTTGTCGTCAATTCACCAATCTCATCTTGACGATTCGTGATGACGATCGGCGTCGCATCTTCACCTTTAGCGAGTCGTCCACTTTCCCGGTTCAACTGACGCAACTGACGCGTCAAGCGGCGGACGAATGGTCGGACGAAAACGAGCGTGATCAATAAGAGGATTGCGATATTGACTGCTCCGAGAATTTGCGACGAGTTGACTTGTTTACCAAGCCGCTCTTGTGCCGCCATCTCTTGATCGTTCAAGGAATTACGATATTTTGTAAAAACGCTCTCCATATCAACGATACTTGAACTCATATCAGCCGCACTCTTCGTCTTGATGTTGAACTTTCGCTGTGGATCGAGTGGTTTTGATTTCGTGACTTTTCCAAGCGTCGTCATCTTCAAGAACGGCTCCGTCACTTTGCCGTCTTTTTTCGCCGCGACATAATTGACGAGGCTTGGCATGACGCGTTGGGTATACGCCGTGTAGAGTTCCCGTGCGTCCGTTGCATACTGTCGTTCTTCTTTAAAACGTGCATTTCGCTCGAACCACGTCGTTTGTTGATTGATACCATTTTTCTTTTCTTCGATTTCTTTTAACATCTCTTCGTCACCAAGCAAGACGAAGCCACGCATCTCGTACTGCATACTTTGCCATGATTCGTATAAATCCGTCGCTCGTGTCCGATGTTCGTTTAACATCTTTAATTCTTGGCGTGATTCATCCACCTGTTGTTTCGTATATAGGTAGACACCACCTGTCGTTAGCAGCAGTGTCAGAAAAATCACATAAAACGCAGACATGATTTGCCGTCCAATCGTTCGATTCAGCCATGTTTTCATTAAAGGAATTCAACTCCTTTCCCTTTATCTTTCTCCAGCAATAAAGGTATTCCCGTTCATTCATTGTAAACTTTTTTCAATCGATACACAGTATTCTGCTCAAAAAGATTTCAATTTCATACAACTTTAATCTAAATCGTTGTATATGACAATTAGATGTCACGATTCAACCGTTTTCAACAAAAAAAGAGCCCTTAGGACTCTTTTTAATGGTGATGGTGATGTCGATGGACCGGCTGTTCATCAGCTAAATGATCCGCATCTAAAATGCCGAGCCGTAAGTACTGGACTTCGATCTGCTTTTTAATCGTTTCAGAGATTAGATCTGTCCCTTGAACGAGCTTTAAGATACCAGTCGCAATCCGGAATGGTTCAAGATTCGTCTTTTCGACCGGAAACCGTGTCAACGTCTTTAAGTATGCGACGTAGTTCAGTGCGTCCGATTCACCCGGACTCACGAGACGCGCCGCATGCTCGCGCAGTTGCTGCGTCAAAGAATTCGTTGAGATCCCCTTTGAGGCTGCAGATATGACTCCGAACAGAATGAACCCGATGATGAGAACGAAAAATCCGACCATAAAAATCGGCATGCCCGAGAAGAAGCCGTCGCCTCCCAATTCGCTTTCCATGAATGCTACTGTGAACATAGTGAACCCTCCAAATGACTAGAATGATGACGATCACTTATCCTACGTCATCCTCTTCAAGGAAGTTTCACCTAGTTAGGTAGTTTTTGTAAGTCAGCTTGGAACCAGTCTTCAACGAAGAAGCGTTCCGTCTCCGTCTCGATTTGATATGAATACAACACTTCGAAGTCTCCTTCCGTCAACATCGGTAATGTCAATTCGCGGACGAGTTGGCGTAATTCTTCCGTCAGCTCAGCTTCGTAGCGGATGAATCCATCTTCCCGATGCTCGACTTCCGTCAAGTACGGAAGCAGGATATGCTTGCCGAATGATTGTGGATCATCGATCACTTCCGCTGTCACACCAAACAGTTCTTCTGCTTCTTCGACCAGTCCTTCTGCCGACTGTACCTCGATATGATCCGGAAACCAGACCGTCAAGCGGCGCCCTTCCTGTAACAGTCGTTCAAAGACAGGACGAAATGATTGATTTTGAATCAGTTCGTATTGCATCAGTCTTCCCCTTTCGTGAATTCGAATTTTAATTGATCGCGCTCGAGATAAAGCATCGCCTTAAACTGGCGCGCATTCTTTTTCATCTCGAGTGGCTTTGTTTTTTGACCTGCGAGTACTTTTTTGACTTCCGTTTGTGTCAATTTGGCACCAAGGATCGTTTTCGGTAACGTAAAGCCACAGTTGTTCTTCTGATAGCCGCTGCAGCCATAAAACTTCCCACGATCAAGCACCGCTGATTGACACAGTGGGCACGGACCGACCGGACGATTCGTTGCACCCCGCGGAGACTTACTCTTGACTTGCGTCGGATCAACAGCGAGTTGTTCGATCCGTTGTTTGGCATCGACGACGAGATGCTCTGATAATTTTTTCGCCTGTTCAATGAACTGGGCAGCAGATGCTTCTCCTTTGCCGATTTGCTCGAGACGGCTTTCCCACTTCGCTGTCATCTCTGGTGAAGCAAGAATACTTCCCGTCACGGCATCGATCAAGATTCGACCTTTTGGCGTCGGATGAATCTCTTTTTTGACAAGTTTAATGTACTCGCGTCGTTTTAGTCCGTCGATGATCCCGGCACGGGTTGCTTCCGTCCCGAGTCCCTCGACTTCCTTCATGATCGCTTGTAGCTCATCTTCGAGTAATTTGCCAGCTGTTTTCATGCCGAGGATGAGTGTCCCTTCCGTATAGCGTTTCGGCGGCTCCGTTTGTTTCTCAAGCAGACGACAGCCTTTGATCGGCATCTCTTGTCCTTGTTCGACGGCTGGTAATTCGACTTCCTTTGACTCGATTTGTAAGACCTGTTTAAAGCCCGGATCAATCGTCCGACTGCCGCGTGTCAAAAAACGGTCCATCTCACGCGTCGTCACGATTTCCGTTTTCTCCGAGACAGCGTCCGGTGCAAAGGCAGCAAGGAAACGGCGAACGATTAAATCGTAGACTTGCGCATCTCGTCCAGAGAGCTTCGCGACGGCACCCGCCTCTTCTGTTGGAATGATCGCATAGTGGTCGCTGACCTTTGCCGGATTGACGTAGCGTTTATCGTTAGCTGGATTGTTCGTCAGGACATCCTTGATTGGGCTATATTCCGCTTGCTTCAATAACCGATCAAGAATGACCGGGAACTGTCCCGCCTCCTCTTTCGTCACGAAGGAAGAGTCCGTTCGTGGATAACTGATCCAACCACGGATATAGAGTTTTTGCGCGATATCGAGCGTCTCTTTTGCACCGAGACCAAACCGTCGGCTCGCTTCTGTTTGTAAGAGCGATAAACTGAACCAAAACGGTGGACGTTCCGTCTGACGTTTTTTCTCGATCGATGCGACGACTCCGGTTCCTTTCGTCCGATCCACGATCGCTTGTGCCTGTTCCCGGTCACTCAGCTTCGTCTGTTTCTTCGCATTGATGTATTTTCCTTTGTATCGCGTAAAATCCGCCTCGACTTCGTAGTACGTCTCCGGTCGGAAGTTCTCGATCTGTTTTTCCCGTTCGACAATCAGTGCGAGCGTCGGTGTCTGGACCCGTCCGAGGGAAAAGACGTCGGCGATGCCCTTCTTCTTCAGTAACGTCGTATACGCACGGGACGCATTCATCCCGATCAACCAATCGGCGCAAGCGCGACTCATCGCCTCATGAAAAATGTTCTCCGTTTCCTTACCATCGAGCAGGTTCGCAAACCCATGATCAACCGCTTGAGGCGTCAGACTCGAAATCCAGAGTCGTTGCAGTGGTTTCGCGTTGTTCGCGAGACGTAAGATCAATCGGACGATTGCCTCTCCCTCTCGCTCGGCATCCGATGCTATAATGATGGAAGTCGTCGTCCGCTCATTCAATAATTTCTTGATGACTTGGTACGGTTTACTCTTGCCTTTTGCCAGTCGGTAATCAAATCGTTCCGGGATGATCGGCAGATGATCGTAGTTCCATCGTTTCCATTTGGCGTCATAATGCGCCGGCTCCTGCAGTTCACATAAGTGTCCGACCGCATAGGCGAGTTTTGCTCCTTGCGGAAACCGGTCACACGGCTTGATTTCAATGTAGCCGTCCCGCTTCACGGACGGATACGGTGCTGCCAGTTTTTCAGCTTGTTTTGGTTTTTCAGCAATGATCAATTGCACACGCTTCACCCTCATTTCCTTACTTCAGACATGTGGAGGTACCCATGCCCTATTTTACGTTATTCATGGCTTTATTCTTTATTTCAACATCGGCAATCTTCGTCAAGTGGGCGGAGACCCCGATCGAGGCTGTCGCCTTTTACCGCATGTTGTTCTCGACCTTGTTGTTGCTCCCGCTCATTCGATTGAAGGAACTTTTGCAACTCAGTTCGTCAACGATCCGGCATATGCTATTAAGTGGCATTTTGCTCGCCGGGCATTTTTGGCTGTGGTTCCTCTCTCTTGATTATACGACAGTTGCGAGCTCGACGCTCTTCGTGACCGCGAGTCCGATTTTTGTCCTGGCCGGTAACGCATTATTCTTCAAACAACACCCGTCGCGCAAGGCACTCCTGTTCGTTGCTGTCGCCTTGTTCGGTGGCGGTCTCGTCGCTTACGGAGATATCGCCGTCGGTATGCGCGCCTTGATCGGGGACGGTCTTGCTTTGCTCGCAACGATTTTAGTCGCTGGTTACTGGTTGCTCGGTCAACACGTCCGCACAAGCGTTTCGACGAATCTCTATTCGTTCGGTGTCTACGCTGTCGCGTCGCTCGTCTTGCTTTTGTTATCGTTGATTCAATCAACGAATCTCGTTGCTGCGTTCCAACAAGATTGGTGGCTGTATATTCTTCTTGCCGTCTTCCCGACGTTACTCGGTCACAATTTATTCAACTGGGCGCTCGCTCGTGTCAGTGCCAGCATCGTCAGCATCACGATCCTTGGCGAAGCGGTTTGGGGGATGATCTTCGGATACTATCTGTTCGATGAGAAGCTGACATGGATTCAAATCACCGGTGCCGCTTTACTATTGATCGGAATCGGATTGTTCCTCCGACGCAACGAACGCGATATTCGCGAACAAATCGCCCAGCGTGAGAGTGCCACTAGTCAATCTTCTTAATGACAAAAGCGAACCAGGATGATCATCATCCTGGTTCGCTTTTTCATTACGATCGTGGATCGTCAGGTCGAACTTTCGGTAAACGCCATGTCATCGCGAATGCGAGAATCGCACAAAGAACGCCACCGATGAAGACGTAACGTAATCCATGTGATAACGCGATTTCTGCCGCATACTGCACGTCCTGTCCGAACGTTTTTGCCGTACTCGATTGGAAGAATGGATCAATCGCGTACCCTGACAGCGTGTCTGACGCTGCAAATGAACGAAGGATCGATAGGTTGAAGATCGTACCGAAAATCGCAACACCGAGCGTCTGCCCCGTCGTACTCAAGAACGAGTTGACGGCCGTCGCTGAGCCACGAAGTGACCAATCGACGGAAGTCTGCAAGACGACCATAAAGACGGGTTGTGAGAGACCAAAACCAATTCCGATCAGCGAAACGGCAAGATAGATGAAAACATCACTTGATTCGCGCGTGATCAACGATAAAATCACTGTACCGACGATCAGCAGTCCCATTCCGGTCATCGTCCGGTACCGGGGTGAAGCCACACCAATCGTCCGTCCACCGATGATGGCGGTCAGCGTCCAAAAAAGCGACAGTGGCATCAACATGAAACCAGCTTCGGTCGGACTCTTACCGAGTACCCCTTGGGCGAAAATCGGAATATACGCTGACATCGAGACGAGCACCCATGCGGAAAAGAAGACCGCTAAGTTGATCACGAGAATGACCGGATGGCGAATGACTGCTGGCGGTAAGAGTGGATCGCTCGCCTTTTTCTCGACCCGGTAAAATGTGAACAATAACACGAAACTAATGAAAAAGCTCGCTAGAATGATCGGACGCAAGAACGTCTCCGACTCACTCCCCGACAATAAGCCGTACAGAAACGCACTCATCCCGAGCGCAAACAACAAGGCACCCCGGTAATCAATTTTCCGCTCTGTTTCACGGACCGTCTCTTTGTAGTAAACGACGATCATGAAGAACGACAATAACGCAAACGGTACGTTTAGTAAGAAAATATACCGCCACGATAGCGATTCAACGAGGAATCCACCGACGAGTGGTCCAGCGACACCCGAGATGCCCCAAACCGCGCTCAGCACCCCTTGAATCTTACCTCGTTCCTCATATGTATACAAATCACCGATGATCGTCATCGCAATCGGCAATACGGCTCCTGCCCCGATGCCTTGGACGGCGCGAAAGACGATCAACATCTCCATCGATTGAGCAAGTCCACAGGCTAGTGACGCGACGGTGAAGACACCAATCCCGAATAACAGGACCCGTTTTCGCCCATATAAATCTGCCATCTTTCCGTAAATCGGCGTCGAGACCGCCATGAACAATAAGAACCCGGCAAAGATCCAACTGACTAATTTCGCCCCGTTCAGTTCACTCGCCATGACAGGCGTAGCTGTTGCGACGATCGTCCCCTCGATCGCAGCTAAAAACGTCGCGAGCAACAAGGCGACGGTTACTTTTTTCCTCATTTGTTCCACTTCCCCTCTACTGTTCTATCATACTGGTTGGACCAATGATAAGAAAAGTAAATGCTTACGAAACAGGATTCGCGGGAACGGTATGGAATGGTATACACTAGACTCAGATTCACGATTTCGAATGGAGGAATGTCCTATGTTACGAAAAACAGCACTGATTACCGGTGCATCGGGTGGAATCGGACTCGATCTCGCTGTCCTTGCAGCGCGAGATGGCTTCGATTGTGTCCTCGTTGCCCGCAATGAAAAGAAATTGAAGGAGCTTCAACAGGTCCTTGAAAAACGCTATCAGATCAAAGTGTATGTTTTTGCTGCCGATCTCTCGCTGAGCGACAGCGTCGATCGCCTTGTGCAGTACTTAGAGGAGCAGGAGTTGACAGTTGATCTGCTGTTCAATAACGCCGGCTTCGCCACGTCGGGACGCTTTGCGGAAATTGATCCAACAGAAGACATCAACTCAATCCAGGTCAACGTCGTCGCCTTGACGGATTTGACGAAGCGTCTTTTACCAGGAATGGTTGAACGTGGCTTTGGACGCATCCTGAATGTCGCGTCGGTCGCTGCCTTCATGCCAGGACCATACATGAGTGTCTACTACGCGACGAAAGCCTATGTTCTGTCGTTCTCGGAAGCACTTGCGACAGAAGTCGACGGCTCGGGTGTCAGTGTGACTTGTCTCTGCCCGGGACCAACTGATACGAACTTCTTCGACCGGGCGAACATCACGCTACCGTTTAAGAGTATGCCGTCACACCTCGTCGCCTTCGCTGGATATCGCGGTATGCTCAAAGGGCGTCGCGTCGTTGTTCCAGGTGCGAGCAACCGCGCCATGGTTTCCTTGTCCCGTCTCTTGCCACGCCGTCTCCTGACAGAAGTGACAGGTCGAATCCAAGATCCTGCTCGCCAGCAAGAATCGTCGACAGAAGAAGAACTCCTGTACGCGAATTCATGAAAAAAACGGAAGGACCAGATAGCTGGTTCTTCCGTTTTTGTATTTATGCCTCGTGATGACGAAAACGCCGCGTTGCATAACGTTTGAAGCGATCAAAGGTCGTCGTATAGCGATACAGATAACGAATGACGAGCGCACCCGTGATCGAGACGATGTAGCCCGTCGATAAGACGAGTAACCAGGAGACAATCGCGAGGAACCATGAACTCTCGAACCGTAAATGTTGCCAAAGTAATCCTTCTGATGAGGTAATGAGCATGGCGCTTGGGAAGATGGCGGCAGCAAGTAAGTAACAAGCAGCGTAACGTCCTCTAATCGTACCTTTCATCAACAGAATACTGCCAAACACTAAGCCGACACTCGAGACGATGAGCAACATGACGACATAAGCAAGCGAAATCGACGATCCCAGCATATGCCTTCCCTCCTGTTCGGTATGTTACTATTCTGTACCCCTCTTTTCATCGAATGAATGCATAATTCGTAAAAAAATCGGAAACAATATCCAAATGAAGATCGCGTTACTGAATCCGTGAAGCATATCAAACGTTCCTCCGGCTACAAGCAGTGTCAAAAAAGCTTGCCACGAGAATCCGGTCAATACCAAGAACCCAAGATTGCTCACCCATCCGTATAAGAAACCAGCGAGAAATCCATATCCAGTCAATACGATCCGGTAACGAAGAAACGGAACGAATCCTAGACTGGCAATCGTTGCATACGCCAGCGCTTGAAAGAGGACGAACGGACCGCTTCCGAGAAACAAGCTCGTTAACACGACGACAAGCATCCCAGAAATGGCACCGACGATCGGATGGATGAAGACGGCTACTAATAAGATGAGTGCCGTTGCCGGCTGGACGTTCGGCAAACTGGAGAACAACAATCGTCCGACGATTGCCGCTGCCGTGATGATAGCGATGAACCGTAATCGTTGATCCGTCATCGGTAGTTTTTCGAAGATGATCAAGAACAGACCCATAATCAGAATCGTTGCGACGATCATACGAACAACCGGCTTTCACGTAAAAATTGCTCCGTTGGTCCGTCAAACGCTACTTCTCCGTGCACGAGATAGATGATGCGCTGTGCTGCTCGAATCAGAGCTGAATCATGCGTCGCCATGACAATGAGCGTTGTCGGGTTCGTATTCCACGAATTGATGAAAGTCGTTCGATCCATGTCATCGAGACCCGCTGTCGGCTCATCAAAGTAATAGCTGTCTTTACTCCAATCGATACCGTCCAAGAGACGTTTTTTTTGTGTCGTAAAACTACCGCTTCGATCGTCTAATGGCGCAAGCATCGGATGCGCTGGTACATAATGCGTCTCCCCCGAGCGCCGGACTTTTCCGTACAGCGGTCGCTCGACACCGAGCGCGAGTCGTAGTAACGTCGATTTCCCACTACCATTCGCACCAATGATCGCAATGCGTTCACCTTGATGAAACGACAATTTTTCTGTTGCGAGTGCATAGCGTGTCTGTAACGGATAACGGTGTTGGACGTTTTCGATCCGATTCAGGGTACGACCTGTCAATTCAGTAGCGCGACTCGTAATTGACAAGTCGGATTGTATCGTCATCGAGCAATGAATCTGACAACCAAACCGTCGTTCGATTTCTTCAAGCAATCCCATCAATCGCTTTCGCCTGACATGATCAAGAAAGAGAAACGGTTCCGACAAGAACAGGGTCTTTGGTGACGAAGACAACGCATGACCGAGTCCGACGAGCTGTTGTTCTCCGGATGAGAGTTCACTCGACTCCGCTTCAAAAAAAGCTTCTAGTCCAAGCAAGGTCGCGAGTTCTCCTGCCCGAAACAAGGAACCCGTCGCCAGAAGATCTCGGACACGTCCATGTAGTAAGCGCTCCGGTGTCAAGACGGGTTGTTCATGTTCGCTCGCCTGTTGACGTAGTCGCTCTTCGCGATTTGTGTCGATATACATGATAGGCATCCCGGATTCCTCCTTTTGTAAATAATAGCACTATAGGCAAAATCAGCGCCGGAATGATCGCCCATGGTGTCAGACAAAGAGCCAGTCCTGCCGCAAGCAATAAGCCTGTCTGAACATCACGTCGCATGATCGGTCTTAAGCGAGACGGCACCGCTTCGATCGGTACGATATGATAGGCGGCCATCCGCTCCAGTCGAACAGCAAGCGACGCTTTCGGATGACTCATCTTGACTTCCGGCCAAGTCCGTAAGAAAGACGGAATCAGCGCCAACACCATCCCCGTCAATCGTGTCAGTCGAGGTAAGAAACGAAACAACGGTCCCATCTGATCGAGTCGAACCAATGTAAAAATCCATTGACTCGACGTGATGAATAACGTCACTTGGACCGTCGTTTCATAGATTGCCACCGTGTCGATACTTGCACCATAAAGAAGCGGGACGCACATCATGACCGCATAAAGAGCCGGGAGAACTAAATAGCGAAACACTGTCCGTTCTTGAACGAATAAAAACAAGAGCAGATGATAGACGACGATCACGGATTGATCATGTGTGAGGACGAACGGGATCGTAATCATCCCGATGAAAAAGAGAGCGACGTTCACTGGGTGAAGTCGCTCCCGTTCTGGTTTACTCAAAATAAGCCATTGCATCTTTTTCAAATCGCCATTCGAGACGATCTCCTTTTTTCAGTTCGTAACTTCCAGCACCGACTTCGCCTGGTTTGCCGTTGACCCCGAAGACCCAGCCACTACCTGCTCCAGCTGATTTCTCTCGAATCCCATCGACTGCAGTGACATATGCCATCTCACCTTTACCTGTTTTGACGACATCGAGCGTCGTATCTTCAAGTGCATCCAGTGCTGTATCGTTTTCGTTCAAGCATACGTCTTTATCAAACAACGTCTTATCCTTGACGTGATCCACGACCGATACCTTAATTTCCGCCTCACAAGACGCTGTTTGTTGTTCCTCTTTTGCTTCCGCGCAACCGGCAAGTAACACGATACTTGCAGCAAATAGCCATTTTTTCATCGTACGACTCCTTTTCGCCTTGATGTCTCAAAGCTGTAATTGTATAACAGAATGGTTTTATTTCGTAAGGATTGACCGTCAGAACGGTAATACGTCAGACGGACCGCATTCGCTAAGACATCGTCCCCTGTATTGACGTACGGAATCAGTTTTCCTTCGTCATCAATCAAGAAGACCGTTGCATCCTGCAGACTAAACGTTTCATAGAGCCCATCGAGATCCATCTCGACATAGGGTGTTTTGGAATCATGTAAAATCTCATGAATCGAAAGCTTTCGCAACGTCTCAAACGATTGATTCGCATCAATCAGTTTCTGGTAATACGACGTCAACGATTTTGTCGTCAACTCTTCACGCGGTCGATAGGAAATCGTTCCCGTCAACTCCTGGTAACTGACATCGTAACGAATGAAGCGTTTCGGTGTTTCGACGAGCATCTCAAACGAGGCGTTCCGGAGATTCCCGCCCCGATCGAACATCAACCGACTTTGTTCCATCCGCAGCCCGTCTTCTCCGACACGACGTTCGATTTGATTAAGAAAGCTATCAAACGAGTCATCTGTGATGGCCACGCGACCAATCTGTTGGGTTTCTTCCCGCAACGTTCCGGCATCAAACGGTCCAAGGAAAAGTTGGAACAGGAAGAACAGGAATCCGAATAATGCCATGTACCGTTTGTAACGCGAATTCTTTTTTGGATGCAATACGATCAAGAAGATGATGATGCCGAGTGGTAATTGAATATCATAGACCGGAAACGACACGGCCCCGAGACACGCATAAAAAATGAATTTCATGTACAAGTATGTTTCTTTTTCGGTCCGACGTTCGAGCAAAAATCCTAAACCACTAGCGGCCAATAAAAAGAGTGCCCAAAGAATAAGAAAGTCCATCGGTTATCCTTTCACCGGAACAATCCGGTGATCAAACATCAAATGACTGTTCGCGAACACTTCTCGTGCTTCTTGTTCCAGTACTTCTTCTTGCTCGACATAACGCGCGGATACGTGCGTCAAGAGAAGCTTTTTCGCCTGAGCCGTATCAGCGATGACAGCTGCCTGACGGGCAGTCGAGTGACCGAAGCGTCCCGCATGTTCGACTTCTCGATCTGCAAACGTCGCTTCATGGACTAATACATCGACGTCACGCGCAAGATCGATTGATGCCGCACACGGCATCGTATCACCAAGAACCGCAAGTTTGACACCTGGTTTCGGTGCTTCTAAAAAATCGGACGACGTATAGACCGTGCCATCGAACTCGAACGTTTCTTCCTGTGTGATCCGGCGATAGAGCGGACCAGACGGCACGCCTAACGTTTGCAAGGCATCGACACGTAATGCACCACGCTCTTCTGGTCCTTCAAGTCGGTACCCGAACGCCGGGAAGCGGTGTTCAAGTGACCGCACTGTCACGCGGAAACCATTTTGTTCATACGTTTGACCGTCCTCGACTTCGACGATTCGGAGCGGATATCGCAAATACGTCCCTGTGATCCGTAACGTCGCGTCCATCCATTCCTTAATCCCGGTCGGTCCATAGATCGTTAGTGGCGTCGTTCCCTCTAAGGCAGCTCTTGTACTAATGAATCCTGGTAAACCAAAGATATGATCCCCGTGTAAATGGGTAATGAAGATTGCGTTGACTTTCCGTGGTTTGATCGGACTGTGTAAGATTTGATGTTGTGTCGCTTCTCCACAATCGAACAACCAGGTCATTTTGGGGTGTAACAAGGCAATCGATGTGACGTTCCGTTGTTTCGACGGCATACCGGCCCCTGTCCCTAAAAAATAAAATTCCATCTTTTTCCCCTTTTCGTAAAATTAGCATTTTTTATACACAAAATACACCTTTCGTCTGTTGAAGCATGGTAAACTGTACCTATTCAGATTTGGAAGGTGGTTTTTTCCATGACTAAGATTGAACGGACCTATGCCCGCATCGTCCGGGAAGCCCGCAAACTGAACGAGAGTTATCGGCAAAAATACGGAAAGTCGATTCAAATCGATGAAATCGCTTCGACCTTATTATGTACAGAAGAACTCGTTCTAGAGTCTATGGAATATGTGGATCGTCCTCAAGTAGTTTAATCGTACAATGATAAAGAGTGTACCGCAATGTTGCGGTACACTCTTTTTTGTGTTTCATCAGCTTATTTGTTCGTGATGTAATCAACTAACGTCACGCAAAGTTCCGCTGTTTTGACGAGTTCTTCGATTGGCATCTTTTCATTCGTCGTGTGGATATCTTCATATCCGACAGCCAAGTTGACCGTTGGGATACCAAAACCAGCAATGACATTGGCATCTGATCCGCCACCAGAATGTAAGAGGCGTGGCGTGCGTCCGAGTTGTGTGATCGCTGCTTTCGCGACTTCGACGACTTGATCTCCATCTTCGAACTTAAAGCCCGGGTACATGACCTTGACTTCAACTTCAGCACGACCACCAAGTTCTGCTGCTGCTTCTTCGAACGCCGCTTTCATTTTCTCTGTCTGTGCTTCCATCTTCGGAGCGACGAGTGACCGTGCTTCCGCGAAGATTTCGACATAATCACAAACGATGTTCGTTGATGGACCACCACCGCTGAACCGTCCGATGTTCGCTGTCGTCTCTTCATCAATCCGACCGAGCGGCATCTTCGCGATCGCTTTCGACGCAATCGTAATCGCCGAGACACCTTTTTCCGGTGCGACACCAGCATGCGCTGTTTTCCCGAAAATCTTCGCATTGACTTTTGCTTGCGTTGGAGCAGCCGTAATGATGTCTCCGACTTTTCCATCTGAATCAAGTGCAAAACCATAATCGGCATCGATTTTGGATGGATCAAGAACCATCGCACCGACGAGCCCAGATTCTTCACCGACTGTGATGACGAACTGAATTTTCCCGTGAGGTTGTTTCGTTTCATTTAATACATGCACGAGTTCGATCAGAGATGCGAGACCTGTTTTATCATCTGCCCCAAGAATCGTTGTGCCGTCCGTCTTGACGTAACCGTCCTCGATGATTGGTTTAATGCCTTGACCCGGGAATACCGTATCCATATGGGAAGTGAAATAAATTTTATCGACGCCTTCTTTTGTTGCTGGAAGCGTGACGATTAAATTGTTTCCTTTATGTTCCGTCTTGGACGAAGCGTCATCCTCGAACACTTCACATCCGAGATCCTCGAACGTTTTTTTCAAGTGAGCACAAATGCGTGCCTCCTCTTTTGATTCCGAATCGATCTGGACAAGTTCTAAAAACGTATCTAATACACGTTGTTCATTGACCATGACAAAACCCTCCTCTTATTATGTTTCAATCCACTAGCGCTTTTTTAGTATACCATCCCCATCGTCATTTGCACTTCTGAAAGGTTGTTTGTACAATGGCAGTAATCAGTCGATACGAGAGAGGAGTCAATGACGATATGGCAAAACCATCGAAACAACAACGCATCATCAAATGGACGACGATCGGGATCTTAGCAATCTTCCTGATCGGTACGTTTGCCTCGACGATGTTTTATTTCTTTTGATTGACGTAGCGTTGTTTTAAACGTAAATATTGCTCCGCTTCTTGTAGCATGTGTAGTAAGGCAGAGCGGACCTCGAATTCTTCCCGCGTGACGGGTAAGGCAGAGGCACGGAAACGTGTCAATAACGCCTCTAGTTCTGAAATGTACACCATTGCGTCGGCTTCAGGTCGGACATTGTCACCAATCGTCCGAAAGAAGTCGGCGACTTTTTTTCCTTCTTCGACGACGAGGACCAGTTCCTCGGCATGATGGACGATACCGCGCAGTAACTCGAATTGTTGTTCGCGCATCCGGAAGTAGGCATAATCCTCATCATCGTTCCGACGACCGATCGCGTTTCCCATCCGTTTTAAGGCGGCATCCTTCCCTTCACGTAACAGTCGTTCTGTCTCGTCAAGCGTCAACGCATGATGATTGACCCGCCCTGTCTCGATCGCAGCGGCGACTTCGAAGAATAAGGCAGCGATCCGTTGATCAATCTTTTCTCGGCGGTCGTCAATCAACAAATCGAGACTTGGCATGTACATGTTGACAAGCAATCCGACACCAACACCAATGCCAAGCAATAAGGATTCATTTAACAGGATGTGCGCGTTGAGCTGACGTTCCGTATACAAATGTGTCAGAATGACGACACTCGTGATGAAACCGTCCTGAAGTCGGAGGCGTTGAACGGATGGAAGGAATAAAATGAAATAGATCAATAATGTCACCGGACGATAGCCGATGACCTCGAATAGAATAAATCCGAGCACGATGGCAAGTAATGATGCGATGATGCGTTCGTAAGAAGACCGAAACGTCTTCTTTCGTGTCGACTGGATGCTCAAGATGGCGATGATGGCAGCGAAGACGTAATAATCGAGCTTGAGCTGTTCTGCGATCCACATCGCGAGCGCAGCAGCGACCGCTGTCTTCAGCGTGCGATAACCGATTTGCAACATGTTCACCCCCTTTTGTTTTTCTTTGTTAGACTACCTACGTTGGACACGAATGTCCATTGCTTTTTAAAGGACGTGATTTACTTTGACGACACGCACTATCCGCCCCGGTCGCCCCGTGCGCCGGACCGGTTCGATAAAAGGATTGCTTTTTTTCTTCCTCATCGGAGTTCTCTTGTTCTTTTGGCTCCGCGAGGAACCGAAGACCGTCTTAACCCCACCAGCGCCTTATTCAGCTGAGCGCTATGAAAAAGGCAAAATCATGGAACAAGAGTTCCAGACGTTCACCGAAGCGAAGGAGTACGCGGGACAGCGCGGCGCGGTGAAACGTTCATCGGACGACCGCTACGTCTACCTCGGTGGACCAGGTACTGGGATCGTCGACGATCGTGGTATTCTATCGATTCATCGTGACCCTGAGTTAAAGAAACGGCTCACTTACGTCGCTTCCGGCACACGTGTCCAGTTGCTTGAGTTCGGTGAACAGACGAGTCGTGTCAGCATCGCCGGCGTGACGGGGCATGTCCCAACGGACCGCTTACGTCCGTTCCCGGCAGAACGTGTCTCGAATGCATCGTATTATCAGACGAAGGGCGATCGACTCCTTCACTACATCGTCGCGGACAGCGGACTTGGTGGGCTGATTGTTGCCGGCGAAGCGACGAAAACGACGCCTCGGACGAGCAAATATGTCGAATCGAAGACATTAACGCGTGATTTGACGAAACCGACGCGTCTCAGTGCCAAACAACTCGATGCGTTCATCAAGGAGCAAGCACCGGACAGCCCCTTGATCGGTAAAGGGAAAGTCTTTAAGTCCGTTGAAAAGAAATACCGTGTCAACGCTGCCTATCTGCTTGCACATGCGATTCACGAATCGGATTATGGACGGTCTGAGATTGCTCGCGAGAAAAATAACTTGTTCGGCGTCAATGCGACCGATTCCGCACCGGGAGAAGATGCGACCGTCTATAAATCCTTGACGGACTCGATCGAGCAGACCGGTCGATTCATCGCAAAGGATTATCTCGATCGGGATGGACGTTATTTCCGCGGGGCGTACCTTGGGAACAAACAAAAAGGCATGAACGTCTTTTACGCGTCAGACCCTTTCTGGAGTGAAAAAATCGCTGGTATCATGGTGAAAATGAACGCTTTCTAAATCCGAGATATGATACACTATAGGGCGAGACAACAATCATTGAGGAGTGAACACGTCATGGAAAAAGTTTTAGTATTTGGTCACAAGAATCCTGATACCGATACGATCACATCGGCAATCGCTTATGCAGAATTAAAGAAAGCACTCGGTGTCAATGCCGAAGCCATCCGCCTCGGTGAAATGAATGATGAAACGTTATTCGCACTCGATACGTTCAAAGTTTCAGCACCACGTCTCGTGACAGAAGTCGCGACGGAAGCGTCACACGTCATTTTAGTCGACCACAACGAACGTCAACAAAGTGCGAACGATATCGACGCTGTTACCGTAACAGAAGTCATCGACCATCACCGGATCGCAAACTTCGAGACATCAGACCCTGTTTACTACCGAGCAGAACCGGTCGGCTGTACAGCAACAATCCTGAACAAGCTCTACAAAGAGCATGGTGTTGCCATCAAACCAGAAATCGCTGGGTTGATGTTATCAGCGATCATTTCTGACTCGCTTCTGTTCAAATCGCCGACTTGCACGGAGCAAGATATCATCGCAGCGCGTGAACTCGCAGAAATCGCTGGTGTCGATGCGAACGTCTACGGTCTTGAGATGCTCAAAGCTGGAGCTGATCTCTCGAAAAAATCCGTTCCTGAATTGATCTCACTTGATGCAAAAGAATTCACGATGGGAACACTCAAAGTCGAAATCGCTCAAGTCAACACGGTCGATACAGCAGAAGTCTTGCTTCGCCAAGCAGAACTCGAAACAGCGATCAATGAAGTCATCCTTGCAAAAGGTCTTGATCTATTCGTCTTCATCGTCACGGATATCTTGACGAACAACTCAGTCGGACTCGTCCTCGGGAAAGAAGCAAATCTTGTCGAGCGTGCTTACGGTCTTGAAGCGACGAACAACCTTGTTTACCTCGAAGGTGTCGTATCACGTAAGAAACAAGTCGTTCCTGTCTTAACAGATACAGCTCTTGCAACACAATAAGTCAGAAAAAGAAGGAGTTCGCTCCTTCTTTTTTGAATAAAGAATATGAATGGCTGTTCATTCATTACATAAAGGAGGAAGCAATATGACACAAACGATCATGGTGACGGGTGGAACGAACGGAATGGGGAAAGCGATGGCGCTCGCCTTAAAGGAAGCCGGCTGGAACGTCGTCGTTACAGGACGCGACGCGGAACGCTTGCGACTGATGGATGAAGCATTGGGTCAGATTCAAGGTGAACATCTGACGATTCAGATGGATGTCCGTGATGCTGACGCTTGTCTGGCTGCTGTCAATCAAGCACGCGAACGGTTTGGTCGTCTCGAAGCATTGATCAACAATGCTGCCGGGAACTTCATCTGTCCGACCGACGAGTTATCATCAAATGGATGGAAGACGGTCATCGATATCGTCCTCAACGGGACATTCAACTGCTGTCACGCTCTGGTCAAAGGATGGCAGGAAGATCAAGTCGTTGGCGGACAAATCGTCAACATCGTTGCGTCTTATGCGTGGCAGGCCGGCGCTGGTGTCGCTCCGAGTGCTGCTGCGAAAGCCGGTGTTCTGAACTTGACGCGGACGCTTGCCGTCGAATGGGGCTATAAATATCAAGCCCGTGTCAACGCGATCAGTCCAGGCCCGATCGAACGGACAGGTGGTGCTGACAAACTCGCTTTATCACCGGAACACGCGGAACGAATTCGTCGCAACGTCCCGCTCGGTCGATTCGGTACACCGGAAGAGATCGCAACGCTCGCAAGCTGGATGGTATCAGATCAAGCCCGCTACTTGAACGGAGAATGTATTGCTCTTGACGGTGGTCATTGGTTAAATAAACAACCATTCTAATGATTGAGATTTAATGACTTAAGAAGTCGGTCTCCACAAAGATAAGAAGGACGCGTTTCACGTCACTCCTACAGGATCTTGTGTCTCGCCTGAGAAAAGGGCTTGAAAAGACGCGTCATTCCTTTTTTGGAGTCAGCCTCTTGCATGCGTCTCGAACTATTTTTCTTTCTTTTCGCTATGTTTATGAATCACCTAGAACAGGTAGAAAGGACAAGAAGGAGGCGATCGTATGTGGGAAGCGTTCGGTTGGGGAGCGCTAGCAGGTGGTGCCGTCGTCATCGGTGCCCTGTTTGGATTGTACTTACCCTTAAAACAACGCCTGATCGGCTATATCATGTCGTTTGGGACCGGCATCTTGATTGGAGCAGCGACGTTTGAGTTACTCGATGAAGCATTAAAGAAGTCAACGACACTCGTTGTCGCGATTTCCTTTATCGTCGGAGCACTCGTCTTTACAGGATTCGACCTATTCGTTTCGTCACGCGGCGCGAGTAAACGGAAACGCTCGTCTGGTGGGAACGAAGGCACAGGAACAGCGATTTTCTTCGGGACGATCCTTGATGCGATCCCTGAATCAATCATGATCGGTGCCAGTCTGTTATCCGGAAATGTCAGCGCGGCACTCGTCGCGGCGATTTTCGTCAGTAACATTCCGGAAGGTTTATCGAGTACGACCGGTTTGCGAAAAGATGGCTTCTCGAAGAATAAAGTATTGCTGATGTGGGGAGTCGTCTGGTTGATCTCCGCTCTCGCTTCTCTTGCCGGCTACACGATTCTTGCAGAACTCCCGGACATGCAATTCGCCATGATTGGTGGCTTCGCAAGCGGTGGGATCATCGCGATGCTCGCTTCGACGATGATGCCGGAAGCTCACGAGGAAGGCGGCGCGATCGTAGGTCTGTTCGCAGCACTTGGGTTGATTACAGCAATTATCCTCAGTTAATAACAAAAACAATGCGCATTTTCCGTAAGTTTAGTCGGAAACGCGCATTGTTTTTTAGTCATTTCGAAAATCGGTCTTCAGCTGTCTGTCGTACCGTCCCACTCTTGCTTGAACCGAGCAACAAACTCTTCCATATAGCGATGCCGCTCCTCTGCTAAATGAAGTGCTGTTTTCGTATTCATTAAATCTTTTAGCCGGAATAACTTTTCTTCAAAATGATTCAGGGCACTCGTCTCTCCCTTTCGATCACCCGGTTCTCGTGGTGCTAGTCCAGGTACATGCATCGGCTCCCCGAACCGACCAGCGAACTGAAATGTGCGCGCAATCCCGATTGCACCGATCGCATCGAGACGATCAGCATCCTGGACGATTTTCCCTTCAATTGTCCGCATTGGTGGGCGTGTACCGTCTTTATAGGACAAGCTCGTGATGATGGCTAGAATCTGTTCCTGTTCTTCTTCCGTCACCTTTCCTTGCAAGAAGGTCGCGACCTTCTCTGCCGTTCCCCCGAGTTTGCTATCTGCTACATCATGAAGTAAGGCTGCCAGTTCGATGATCTTGACGTTTCCGCCTTCTTGTTTGGCAATATGTAAAGCTAAACGACGAACCCGTTCGATATGGGCATAATCATGACCTGAAAAGTCCGTCGCATGAAACGACCGGACAAAGATTTCTGTTTCTTGAATCATTGTCGATTCCTCCATTCTGGTTCGAGTAATCCATAAAGTAACATGTCATGCCGCTCTCCGTCTCGTCGTAAAAAGGCACGGTATCTTCCTTCCTGTACGAATCCAAGGCGTTCGTACAGCTTAACCGCACGTGTATTATACTCAAAGACCGTCAATTGAATCCGGTACAGGTTCAGCTCTAAGAAGGCGTATTCGAGGATTGTCTGTAGCGCATCCGTCGCATACCCTTGCCCTTCACAATCCGGATCAATCCCGATCATCAGCCATGCCGTTCCGTGTGTAAATAGAATATCTTCCAGTGCAACGACGCCAATCATCCGTTCATCTTCAAAATTGCGAATGGCAAAACGGAATGTTTCCGGTGCATCTGTCGCCATCATCTGTTCGACCTTGTCCATCGATAAATGGCGGTATGGCGTCGCACTAAAATGACGGGCAAACGTTACATCGTCAAGCAGACGTTGCATCACTTCGGTATCTTCCCGTTGAAAACGCGTCAGCCGGATGTGGTGACCTTCCAGTAGTTTTTTCAATTTTATCCCCCTCTCTACTAAAAACCGAAAAACGCTAACCCTTTTTCAGAGTTAGCGTACTGTGATCATAAAACTTTTTCGAGGAATTTTTTCGCCCGGTCCGTCTTCGGATTGTCGAAGAGTTCGACCGGTGAACCTTCTTCCATCAAAATTCCTTCGTCGAGGAACAGGACACGATCCGCAACTTCTTTCGCGAAGCCCATCTCGTGTGTGACGATGACCATCGTCATCCCACTCTCAGCCAGCTGCTTCATGACGTCAAGCACTTCGTTGACCATCTCCGGGTCAAGAGCGGACGTCGGTTCATCAAACAGCATGACGTTCGGTTCCATCGCAAGCGCACGGGCGATCGCGACCCGTTGTTTTTGCCCACCTGACAACTGGTTCGGATAATTATCACGTTTTTCCGCTAGACCGACACGCTCAAGTAACGTCTCCGCCCGTTTAACTGCCTCATCCTTTGAGATACCAAGGACGTTGATCGGTGCGTACGTCAAGTTATCGAGAACGGACTTATGCGGGAACAAGTTGAACTGTTGGAAAACCATTCCGATGTTCTGACGTGCTTTTGAGATATTTGCTTTTGGTTTCGTCAATTCGAAACCATCGACAATGATTGTTCCACTCGTTGGTTGTTCAAGTAAGTTGATACACCGCAGAAATGTTGATTTACCGGATCCCGACGGTCCGATGACAGCGACGACTTCACCGCGTGTAACCGTCGTCGAGATACCTTTTAATACTTCTAATTTTCCGAACTGCTTATGCAAATCGGTGACTTGGATCATAGGTTCCATCTGATTACCCACTCTTTCTCATAGCTTTTTCGACTTGTTGGCCTATCAAGCTCAATCCCATGACGAGAACAAAATATACGAATCCGGCAAACAATAACGGTTCGAAATAAATCGCCTTTTCTCCTCCGACGATTTGCGCACGACGCATGACATCAAGCACACCGACCGTCGAGACGAGTGCTGATTCCTTCGTCAACGTGATCAATTCGTTCATGATCGCAGGAAGGATATTTTTAAAGGCTTGCGGTAAAATGATCGAACGGAGTTGTTTGAAATACGAAATACCGAGCGCATCCGCCGCTTCCCACTGTCCACGATCAACAGCCTGAATCCCTGCCCGGATGATTTCCGAGATATACGCTCCGGAGTTTAGGGAGAAGGCAATGATTGCCGATTGATATCCTGTCGTCACATACCCTGTCAGTTGCGGTAATCCGAAGTGGACGATCGCCAGTTGCAAGATCAGCGGTGTCCCCCGGAAGATCGCTGTGTAAGCATGACCAATGAAACGGAGGAAACGGCTCTTCGTGATTTTCAGTGCCGCGACGACGATTCCGATCAGCATCCCGGCAATGGCCGCCGCGATGACGACTTGGAACAGGACCGGAATCCCCTCAAGAATATATGGAATTGAATCTTGAATCTTTGTAAAGTCTATCATAATCAATCTCCTAACGTCGCACAAAAGGGATGAGGTTACCCCCACCCCCATGCACTTGACTTATTTTGCTTCTTTTTGGAACCATTCTTCTGCCAATTTATCGATTTCACCACTGTCGATCATCTTCTTCAACTCTTTGTTGAAATCGTCACGCATCTTATCCCCTTTTTTGAAGGCGATCGCTGATCCAGCTGGACCATCTTCTTTAATCTGGTACGTTTTTAGGGATGCATCTTGATCCATGTATTTGACGGCAACTGCATCCTCGATGATGAGGGCATCAATCCGACCTGTATTCAATTCTTGAATGATTTCTGGGATTTTGTTTAAAGGAACCGCTTCGCTATCTTTGAAGCGATCTTTTGCGAGTCCCTCTTGGATCGAACCAAGCTGGACACCGATTTTTTTGCCTTTGAGTTCGTCTTCCGAACTAATCGCTTTATCCTTCGTCATGACTAAGTTTTTTGATTCGAAGTAGATGTCCGTGAAGTCAGCATTTTTCTTACGCTCTTCTGTCGGTGTCATGCCCGCCATGACGAAATCGACACGACCTGAGCTGAGGGCACCAAGTAAGCTACCAAATTCCATGTCTTCGATTTTTAAGTCATACCCGAGATTTTTTGTGACTTCCTTGGCGATCGCAACGTCGAACCCGACGATGTCCTCTCCTTTTTTCGTATCGATGTATTCAAATGGGAAGTAATCCGCTGACGTTCCCATCGTCAATACTTTATCGCTTTTACTTGATCCACCTGTTGATTCTTCCGACGCGCCACATGCTGCCATCGTGACTGCCAGAATGCCTGCCATTGCCGTTGCTAATAATTTTTTCATTCGAGTTTTCCCCTTCCAACGCTCAATTGTCAGAACTTTAACAATAGTATGACTTATGTGTATATCCAATTCAATACCGAAAAGCCTGACCTGTTCTATTGCTTTTAGGATATACGAATATTTATTCACTGTAAAGCATAAATATATAAATTTTTTTGACTTTCTATTCATAATTCATGCATAAATGACTTTTTATATAGTTTTGCAAACGCTTTCAAATTTCAAATTTATTATTTTAATCTCATGAATGCGCAAAAAAAAAGACCCCTTTATCAGGAGTCTTCTTTGTTTATGCGTAGATTTCAATCAATGATTCAAGTTTCTCGACGACTTCTTCTGCCGTGAACGATTCGATGTCGAACCGCTCGACCATCGAGAGGATGTTTCCGTCTTGCATTAATGCAAATGATGGAGATGAAGGTGGATAACCTTCGAAGTATTCACGTGCACGGTCTGTCGCTTCGCGATCTTGTCCAGCGAATACCGTAACGAAATGATCGGGCTTGATGCCCTCTTTCCGATTGACATACGCTGCAGCAGGACGGGCGATCCCGCCAGCACATCCACAAACAGAATTGACAAGGACAAGTGTTAACCCTTCGCGTTTCATTGCTTCATCTACGCTCTCTGGCGTCGTTAATTCTTCAAATCCAGCAGCTTGCGCTTCTTTGCGGGCTGTTTGGACAACATCTTCAAAATACATTTGGAAATCCATCGTATTGCCTCCTTTGATTCGTTCTCCATCTTATTGTACGAGTTTCGGTGAAATCTGTCCAAGTCTGCCGCTTAATTCACTTTCTAAAAATGGACGGGCATGCAACAAATCACGGAAAGCGATATAACGATCAATCTTTTCTTCTGTTGGTCGTTTATTTTGTTTATAGGCGCGAATCAAGATGTTCTTCGGTGTGTGCTCGAGGTCGATGAATTCGAGAAGTTGCGCTTCATAACCGACGAGCGTCAGTAACTCGGCACGAATCGAATCTGTCGCAAGTGATGCGAATTTTTCTTTAATCAGTCCGTGCTGGAGCATGACATCGAGTGGCGAACAGTCCAGTTGACGGTTCAATTCCTTTTGACAGCACGGTACGCTCAGGATGACCGATGCATTCCAGTCAACAGCTCGCGCGAGTGCGACGTCAGTTGCGACATCACAAGCGTGAAGTGTCACCATCAGGTCGACTTCCGTCTCCCCTGTGTAATCATGAACGTCTCCGACACGGAATGTTAGATCGGTATAATCCAGATCACGCGCAATTTGTGTACATTCTTCGATGACTTCTTTCTTTAGATCAAGACCTGTCACTTCGAGGTCGAATCCTTTGACGACTTTTAGATAATGATAGAGAGCGAACGTCAAATACGACTTCCCGCAGCCAAAGTCCAAGATCCGGAGTTTTTTTCCTTTTGGTAAGGCAGCGATGCTATCCTCGACGAATTCAAGGAAACGATTGATTTGTTTAAACTTATCGTACTTCTGTTTTTTGACCTGACCCGCTTCCGTCATGACGCCTAAGCGAATCAGAAACGGAACCGGCACACCGTCTTCTAATAGATAGGTTTTTTTGCGGTCATGCGACAAGAGAGCTTTCATCGGCTCCTTTTTGGATGTCTTGATCGCGACTTTCATCTTTTTCGAGAGCTGGAATTGCCATTCTTCTTCTTCAAAACGGAATAAGAATTGACGGAATTCCGTGAACCAGTCATCGAGTCGTCCGACGAAATCGTCAATTAAAATATTTTCATGCTTCATAACGCGTTCAAATTGAAACTCTACCTGCATCATCACCGTATCTCTTAATAGAATCGGTTTTACCTTGATTCGTCGGAGATCATTTGATTTTTGACGCGGATTACTTATCGTTGCATGGATCAGTATTCCTTGCGTGATTTGCGAGGCAAGACTCGCTTTTAATTCATGTAGTTCCACTAGTCGTCCCGTCCTTTTCTGATGTTCTTTCGAAACTGTAGCAAATTCGTACCTGTTCGACAAGTTTACACGCTTTATCATTCGTACGTAATCAAAAGGAGGAATTCATCATGTTCAAAAAAATTCTCTCACAAATCGGAATCGGTGCCGCAACGGTCGATACACGCTTGACGGATGACCGCTGTGAACCAGGCGGTCAAATTCACGGTGTCGTCCATATCAAGGGCGGAAACGTCGATCAAGAAATTGATCGAATTTATCTTGAATTCAACACGCAGTACAAACAAGAAGTCAATGATAGCACGACGTTTACGACCTTCACGCTCGACCGATTTGCCTTAAATGAAGCGAAGTTCACGATTGAAGCGGGTGTCGAGCGGGAAATTCCCTTTACATTACGCGTACCGCTGAATACACCACTCTCCGTCAGTCAATCGAAATCGTGGATCGAGACGGGACTCGACATCGCTCAAGCCGTTGATCCATCGGACCGTGACGCCGTCATCGTCGAAGCAAACCGCTACCAAGCGACGGTCTTAGACGCGATGGAATCACTTGGCTTCCGATTGAAAAAAGCCGATACGGAAAAATTACCTGGACGATTCCGGAAAGATTTACCGATTGCTCAGGAGCTTGAGTATTCAGCTCGCAATACACACTACGCCCATAAACTGGATGAGATCGAAATCATCATGCTTCAAGACAGCTCAGGGATTGATTTAATCGTCCAAGTCGACCGTCGTGCGCACAGTCTTGGTTCATTATTCAGTGAAATGGCTGGTGCGGATGAGTCGATGATCAAACTGCGTCTGTCCAATAGTGAACTGCAGGATCAATCGTTCGTCGAACGTCAGCTGACAAGCATCGTGGAACGCTATAGCTGATCAATCGATCGACTTTACTTGAAAGTGATTCCTCTTCAGGGGGAGTCACTTTTTTTCATTCAAGTCAGTTTGTCTAAAAACATCTTTGAAATTTATTTCAATTTGAAATCGTTTACAAATAAAATATTGTTTTAAAACAAACACCTTGCTATACTGTCCGTATTGAAAAGAATTCCAGTCACGGTTTGACTAAAGGAGGACGTACATCATGAAAAAAATCGGACAGTTCACGTTAACAGCCGGACTCGCAGCAGTACTCGTCTCAAGTAGTTTACCTGTCATGGCAGAGGCAGGATCTTCAGCCGATCGGATCAGTCACAAAATCGACACGATGACACTCGAACAAAAAATCGGGCAGATGATCATGCCGGACTTCCGGCAGTGGAATGGCAGCAATCATACGTCGCTTGCCCCAGAAGTCGCGAACATCATCGATCGCTATGATTTAGGCGGCGTCATCTTGTTTGCTGAGAACGTCAGCGAAACCGAACAGACGACGAAACTCGTTCATGATCTGCAAGAAGTCGTCAAACAAGATGCTAGCAACGATATTCCACTCTTCGTCACGATCGACCAAGAAGGTGGAATCGTTACTCGGCTCGGAACAGGGACGAACTTACCTGGCAACATGGCGTTAGGTGCGACCCGCAGTAGCACATATGCCAATGATGCCGGTCATATCATCGGTTCCGAACTGCGTGCGCTCGGCATCAATGTCAACTTTGGTCCGGTTCTCGACGTCAACAGCAATCCTGGAAATCCTGTCATTGGTGTCCGCTCGTTCTCGAGTGATCCGGAGCTCGTCGGCACACTCGGTTCCGCTCTAATGAAGGGAATTCAGTCTGAAGGTGTCGCAGCGACTGCCAAACACTTCCCGGGTCACGGCGATACGGCGACCGATTCCCACTATGGATTACCGGTCGTTGACCGATCCCTGCAGGAGCTAGAACAAGTCGAGCTCGTACCGTTCAAGCGAGCTATTGCTGAAGACATCGATATGATCATGACAGGACACATCGGGATGCCGCAAATCGAACCTGAAGTCGTCACGTCGACAAATGGTGCCTTCCCTTTACCTGCGACGTTATCGGATGATGTCATCACGGGCGTACTGCGCGAAAAACTTGGCTACGATGGCATCGTCATCACAGACGCGTTGAACATGCAGGCGATCGCCGACAACTTCACGGAATCAGAAGCCGTCTTAAAGACGTTTGACGCTGGAGTCGACATCGCGCTCATGCCGACGATCCTTCGTTCCGAGCAAGATGTCACAAAGCTCGATCAGATTTTCAAGGATGTGATCGCAGCAGTCAAAGACGGTCGCCTTTCAGAGAAACGAATTGATCAATCGGTTGAACGAATCTTGACGCTAAAAGCAGAGCGTGGGATTTGGAACGGTACGACTGACACGACATCCCTAGCTGAAAAAATCGCGCACTCGAACCAAATCGTCGGCAGTCCCGAGCATAAAGCAAAAGAACGCGCGATGACGGAAGCCGCGGTCACACTCGTGAAAAATGATCAGCGGACGTTACCATTCAAACCGAAAAAGAATGCAAATGTTCTTGTGATCGCTCCTGCGACGGATCAAACGGACAGCATGAAAAAAACGATCGCGTCCCTACCGAAGAATCGGAACTGGCACGTGACGACAGCGAATTACTCAACTACTACGCTACCGCTCGACCAAAACCCGACATTACGGGCGCAACTCGATGCAGCAGATTACATCATCGTCGGTTCCAACGTCAACACGAGTGCTAAACTACTACCTACTGCACCAGAACAAGCGGTTCCGGCTTCGATCTTCCGCTATGCGAAACAAACGGATTCACCATCCGTCCTGCTCAGTCTCCGTAACCCATACGATGTCGCCGTTCAACCGGACGCACCGGCACACGTCCTCGTCTATGGCTTCAAAGGCGACCCGAACGGACCAGACTCCGAAGCAGGCAATCTGAAATCAGCGGGACCGAACCTGCCTGCAGGTATCCGAGCGATCTTCGGAACGTTCAAACCGCAAGGCACTTTACCGGTAGATGTGCCGGTCTTTCAGAACGGTGTCTTTACCGATCAACTGCATCTCGAATTCGGTGACGGCTTTAAAAACTGGAAAAAATGATGACGTGATACACCAAAAGACCGAAGCTCCTTAAAGGATGCCTCGGTCTTTTAACGATTGATACGGATATTCGGCTTCTTCTTTCGAACGCTTGTAGACACGATGAAGTGAATAAGTCAACGAAACATAGAGGATGACGACTAGGATAGTCGCGATGGAACTCCCCGTTGTAAAACCGAACTGAAGCAACCCCTGAAAATTCTGAATCGTAGCATATGTTCCGTACACCGCCATCAAGATGGGAATGATGTACCCAACAAATCTCACTTTTACTTTTCCGAGCACCTGTTGCACGACATATGCCGCGAGAATCACAAGTGCGATCACGATGATTTCCATTCCAATCCCAACTCTCACTAAATGGTATTCCTAATTCTACCATTTAGTGATTCAAGAAGATACCTCTCGTGCCGGAATCGTTTCGTAAACTGACGCAAACGTCTCTTCCGTCCACCCCATGTGCCAGAAGAGTAACTCATAGTAACAACTTGTCACGAAATGACGTTTCATTCGCTCGCGTTCCGCTGGGCTCGCTTGCTCCGCCAGCGCATCAAGCCGTGCAATCTGTTCAAAGACGACCTTTTCGAACCATTCCGAGCTATACGTGTCGATCCATTGCTGATAGATTTTTTCTTCCGGTGTACACGTCAGTAATTGTTGCCCGACTTCATAATACAACCAGTAACATGGCAAGATGGCAGCAATCGTCTCACCAAGCGTTCCTTCACTCGCATGATGCATGTGCGAGACGTACGCATATGCTGTCGGTGCCGGTTCAAATGCTTCAAGGTCTGCTGCCGTAATACCGAGCGGCTTAAAAAATGATTGATGTAAGCTCAGTTCTGCCTCGTAAGTCGAAGTAGCATGTTCGGCAAGTGTCGCGATCGTCGCGAAGTCGTCCGCTTTTGACGCTGCCTTCGCTTGAATCTTCGCAAAGTGTTTTAAGTAATAGGCATCCTGCATGACGTAATGCCGAAATTTCGAGAGTGGTAACGTCCCCTCTCCGATTCCTTGAACGAATGGGTGCGTAAAACTACTGTTCCAATACGCTTGTGCCGCTTGTTTGATTTCTTGTGTGAATGTCATGATCTCATCCTCCTCGTTTGGTATGAAACGAAAAAACACCACCCCGAAACACACGGGCATGGCGCAAGAAGAACAAGACTTGACGCCACTTCCCTCCGTAAGTACGAACTTAATCAGGTTCAAAGGGTCCGAACGTCTTCGTTCGTCTCAGTCAGCCTACCGACTCCCCTAGTGGTCATTATTCGATTCCCATCCACTATAGCATGCTGAAAATGGAAGTCAAGTTGTCCTCTTTTCGCTATACTATGGAGTGTCAGAAGACGGATGCCGTCTCCATCTACAGACCGATTCCGAACTTCTTTCGTTCTCGTACACTAACTTTAGTACCTGATACTATAATTTATTCTGTTACTTACAAATTGGAGGATTTCATTATGCATACACCAACAAAAATCATGGCGTCAGCCGTTATCGCTTCTGCTTTATTACTCCCAACAGCCGCATCCGCCGAACAAGTCGTCGATAAGACGATCGTCACACTCGGGGAGTCACTCGGCGCAAAGGATAAAGCATGGGTGCTTTCCCGTCTCAATGCACCGGAAGGCATCACGCCGATCATCGCAACCTCTGCTGACGAAGAAAAATATCTCGGGAAAAACATTCCACAGTCGCAAAAAGGTGGCAACATGTATTCTTCGGCTAAGATTGAACTGACGGAAAAAGGAGATGGACTTTCCGTCTCGACGGAGAACATCACATGGGTGACGAAGGATATGTATCTCAACGCTCTCGTCACAGCGGGTGTCAAAGATGCCGACATCACGATCACTTCTCCCTACAAGGTGACCGGGACATCGGCACTGACAGGAATCATGAAAGCGTACGATCAAACTTCCGCTGAGACGGGAATTAAGTTAAGTGACGAACGCAAGGATTTAGCACAGCAAGAATTATCGGTCACATCAGACGTCGGAAAAACGGTCGGCACGGATAAAGTCGCTGACTTAATGAATGAGATCAAGGCTGAGATCGCCAATCAAAAACCGGAAACCAAAGTCGAGATCGAAAACCTGATCGTCCAAGTCATTCAAAACAACAATATCCAGTTGTCTGACGCACAAATGGACCGGTTGACGAATCTATTCAATCAAATGGAGCAAGCGAACATCAACTGGGGACAAATCGAGAGTGGATTGAAAAATGCGGGACAAGACATCCACGCGTTCGCAACTTCAGAAGAAACGAAAGGATTTTTCGCTAAATTATTTGATGGACTCAGTGACTTCTTCAGTTCAATCGCGGGTGTGTTCAAATAATTCAGACTTCCTTAACTGACAAAAAAATAGTAAACTAGATGTATCTGAAACGAAAGGTGGTGTGAAAAGATGGACTTTGCCGCGTGCAAACACTGGTTGATGGAACAATTGTATCTGTTGCGCGCGATTTTTCATGAAATGGCGTTCTAAGGCACCCGTCTGTCCTTTTTTAAGAACTTCATGAATGAAAAATACTGCAAAGCGCATCTTTCACACGTTAGGGAGAGTGCTATTTGCGCTCTCCTTTTTTGATGCGCGCGAAAGGATCAATTGAATATGATGATTTGCGACATTCAACACCTGACAAAACAATTCGGAGGCGAGACGATCTTAGCGGATGTTTCCCTCTTCTTAAACGAACACGACCGTGTCGGTCTGATTGGACGAAACGGGAGTGGTAAGACGACATTACTCCGCTTGCTTGCTCGCCTTGAGCAACCGGACGGTGGTGTCATCTATCAAAAGAGCGGTTTGACGATCGGCTATTTGGAACAACTTCCTGTATATAGTGAGACGCTGACCGGACTCGACGTCCTTTGGACAGCGTTTGCAGAGACTCTCGTGATCCGTTCTCGGATGCAACAGTTGGAGCAAATGATGGCGACAGCACCAGAGAATCTTGATGCGTTACTCGCGCGATATGCGGAAGCGACGAATGCGTTCGAACAAAAGGATGGCTATCTACTCGACTCGAAGATCGAGCGCATGGTGAACGGGTTACACCTTCGTCCGTTACTCACTCGTCCTTTCCACCAGTTGAGCGGTGGTGAACAGACGAAGATTTGTCTCGGTCGCATGTTACTCATGGAGCCAAATCTGCTCATTCTTGACGAACCGACGAACCATCTCGATTTAGCTGCCGTGGAATGGCTGGAGCAGTTCTTACGGGACTACACAGGAACCATCCTGCTCGTCTCTCACGACCGGGTCTTCTTAGACGCCGTCGTCACCTCGATCGTTGAACTCGAGGACGGTGAACTGACAACCTATATAGGGAATTACAGCGCGTTCGTCGTCGAACGAGAACGTCGCTTGATGGAACAGTTCCACGCCTACCAAGAGCAACAGAAAAAAATAAAGAAAATGAAGGAAGCGATTCGTCGACTCCGGCAATGGGCAAACGAAGCGTCTCCACCGAGTGAGAAATTATTCCGTAAAGCAAAATCGATGGAACGGGCACTCGAGCGGATCGAACGGATTAAACGACCACAACTCGAAGCCAAAACCGCTGATGTCTCCTTCTCTTCCACTGATCACTCGAGCCAAGTCGTCTTTCGCGCTGAAGAACTCTCGTTTGCTTATGGAACCCGTCACATTTTTGATGACGTCTCGTTCGAGATCATGGCACAGGATCGGATCGCGATCGTCGGAACGAATGGGAGCGGGAAATCGACGTTGCTCTCACTGCTGCTTGACGAATTATCACCAGAGGCAGGCACACTCACGCGTGGACCATCGAATCGGATCGGTTACCTGTCCCAGCATGCCCATTTCGAGGAGGACGCGCGGTTAATCGACTGGTTTAGAGACCGGATTGCCGTTCCAGAAGCGGAAGCCCGCCATATCCTAGCCCGGTTCCTGTTCTTTGGACCAACTGTCTTTCGGTCCATTTTGTCACTGAGCGGAGGCGAACGTGTGCGATTGCAACTCGCCGTCCTCGTTCATTCGTCGGTCAATGTATTAATTCTCGACGAGCCGACGAATCATCTCGATATTGAATCAAGAGAGACGTTGGAAGAAGCACTCGAGAATTTTTCTGGAACATTGATTGCCGTCTCACACGACCGCTATTTCTTGAATCGGCTATTTCCGCAGATCCTGTGGCTCGAAAATGGTCTGACGCGTTATCATGGTACGTATACGTATGCTCAACAGAAGCGTGCTGAGTTCGCTACGTCTTCCTCACTCCACGTAACTCCTCAAAAACCAAAACGCTTGTCACAACATGAGTTAGAAGTGCAGATCGAGCGGCTTGAACAGAAATTAGCAAAACGTGAAAAACCGACCGATACCGTTTCTAAAAGCATCCAACAGCAACTCGATGACCTATACGAACAATTGCTACAGCATGGATGATTTAGCTTTACTTGCCTGTCACTCTCGATACCGAGAGTGGCAGTTTTTTCGTTCACCTACAATGTTTTTAACTCCTAACATTTAGCTAACTTTATTAAGTTTTAAAATTTTATTTTATTTTGTTGTTGCTTATTGTCTGAAAATTCGTATAATTTAGCGTATAGCTTTTATTATTCTTTGGGAGGAATACACCATCATGAACGCCATTCAGCAAGTCATTCAAGGAAGTGTCGATTACGCCAACAATATTTTATGGTCGTATGTATTGATCGCCGTATTGATTGGCGGCGGGATCTACTTCACGATCCGAACTGGCTTCATCCAATTCACGTACTTAAAAGAGATGTTCCGCGTCACGCTCGATAAAAGTGAACAAACAACAGACGATAAAGGAGAAAGCATCACTTCCCTCCAGTCATTCTTCATCGGTGCTGCGACTCGAATCGGTACGGGTAACCTTGCCGGTGTCACAATTGCTGTCACACTCGGCGGACCGGGTGCCGTCTTCTGGATGTGGATGGTCGCTCTTCTTGGTGGTGCGACGGCTCTCATCGAAAGTACACTGGCTCAAGTTTATAAAGTGCGCGATACGAAATCGAACGCGTACCGTGGTGGTCCTGCCTACTATATCGAAAAGGGCTTGAAGAACCGGGCTCTCGGAATCGTCTTTGCAATCTTGATTGCCGTTACATTCGGGCTTATTTTCAACTCCGTTCAATCGAACACGATTGCCGCTGCCTTTGACAATGCGTTCGGTATCAACACAGCTGTCGTCGGTGCTGCACTCGTCGTCTTGACGGGTCTCGTCATCTTTGGTGGTGTCCACCGTGTCGCGAAGTTCTCTGCAATCATCGTTCCTATCATGGCAGGTCTTTACTTGCTTGCTGCTCTTTATGTCGTCGTCACGAACCTGACGGAACTTCCTGGTGTGTTCGCAATGATCTTTAAAAGTGCTTTCGGAATCGAGCAAGCATTCGGTGGATCGGTCGGTGCTGCGATTTCACTCGGTGTCAAACGTGGATTGTTCTCAAACGAAGCCGGAATGGGGTCTGCTCCGAACGCTGCGGCAGCGGCTGAAGTCTCTCACCCAGCAAAACAAGGTTTCTTACAAACACTTGGTGTATTCCTTGATACGTTGATCGTCTGTACAGCGACAGCAACGATTATTCTCCTCAGTGATAGTTATGCTGCTGGAAATGGCGAAGGAATCGGCATGTTGCAAAACGCGCTCTCCGAAGAATTTGGTGCAATTGCCCCACCATTCATCGCACTCAGCGTCTTCTTGTTTGCTTTTAGTTCGATCGTTGGTAGTTACTACTACGGTGAGACGAACATCGAGTTCATCAAACAAAGTCCAGCAGCCGTCTTCGGTTTCCGGATTGCGACAATGGGCTTCGTCTTCATCGGATCTGTTCTCAGCCTCGGTATGGTATGGAGTTTTGCCGATCTCTTCATGGCAGGCATGACATTAATCAATATGACAGCGATCCTCCTCTTGAGCGGCATCGCTCTCAAAGTCATCAAAGATTATCAGGAACAACGGAAACAGGGACTCGATCCTGTCTTCTCAGCAAAAGCACTCGGGATCGAAAATACGGAGTGTTGGGACGTTGAAGAAGAAGCTCGTCCTGCGGCTGGCGAAGTGCCGCCATCACAATAAATCACTTCTGAGTTCGAACTTCAGCACCGAGTAAGCCATGCGCCTACTCGGTGTTTTTATTTGACGAATTGTAATATTAAG
>NZ_DGYQ01000013.1:111784-142413 GCF_002396765.1 Exiguobacterium sp. UBA5002 | reverse complement strand
TTTTGAGTCAGCCCCTTTTGATTAAGTCGATTTCAAATTTTTCGTAGCAGACATCGTCTTGACGGCGAAGAAGGCAATCAGACCAAATCCGACCTTGTTGATCAAGTCAGCGAAGTTATAGATCAATTCGCGGACGAGTTGTACCTCGATGCCGGGTGCAAACAAGGTGACCGCGTAACCGACCGGATAGATCGCCCATCCGATTAAGATGAACAAGCGCATCTGCAACAAGGCTTTACGAATCGGGGCAGGCTTATCTTCAGCGGCTTTCGTGACGTTCGTGAACAAGAGATAAATGATATAAAACCATGCGATACAACCGACGACGTATGCCCAAAGACCGAGTTGCGTGAAGCCACCCGCTAGATTGATGGACGACTCTCCGATGTAACCACCGATGATCATGATGATGTCCGCGATGACGAGTTTCGTCAGAAGCGAACGCCCTTTCCCACCCTTTAGACCGAGTAACAGCGGAAACTTGATCAGCAAGAGAGGCGTCGTCACGAGCCAATCGATGTAGCGGATTTCAGTCGGAAAACCATCGATCTCAGACAACAAACCCGATTCCCCTACAGCTTGCTTCATGAAATAGTAATGTATCGCAGCGACGAACGTGACGAGAGCAGCGACTGTTGCGGTCGAGCGGTATTCCGGGGCAAGGGAATTTCGTTCGACGAGAAAATAGAGCGTACCGGCGGCCATTCCGACGAATCCGACCCAGAACATGTACTGGGTCGCAAGGACGAGAAGGTTAACGTCTTCCATGTTGTTTCGACTCCTTTTCGTAAGTGGACACGACCTTTCATACTTTTATTTTACTGACGATACAAACTTCAGACACCACGTCGAAACGCTCTTGATGTGCAGTCTATCAACGGTTTGACAACATTTTGACACACTTGAGGAGGAGTGACGGATGTCGATTAAACGAACGGATCATATCAGCCTGAACGTCTTGAATCTATAAGAAGCGATTTACTTTTTTTCACTTTGTGGTCTCGAAGTACGCGGACGTTGGGAGATGAAAGGAGAGTTACTCGATCGTTTATTGAATCTAGAGGGAGCGGAGACGGAGTGTGCTGCACTCGGATTACCAAGTGAACCGATATGGCTCGAACTCGTTCGGTTCAAACACCCGCGCGACACGGCTTCCGTAATCCAATCCGTCCATGCGATTGGATTGCGTCATCTCTGTTTTGAAGTAACAGAACTCGCTGCGCTCGTCGAACGTTTAGCGGACAATGGATATCAGTCGATTGGCGACGTCGCGAATTACGAAAATGAGTATCGCCTATGTTACGTAAGAGGACCAGAAGGCGTGATCATTGAGTTGGCAGAAAAAATCGGACCCGTCTAGACAGGTCCGATGTATATTTTTAAGAACAACAGGAAGTCGATGATTGTGGCAGGGAAACTTTGCACACACCCGTCTCCGGTAATGATAACTTGACCTGCTTGGCACGTGCCTCGTCTCCGACAAGAAAAGCAACGACTGATCGAACTTGTTCATAACCGGTCGCAAGCAGGAAGGTCGGAGCACGACCGTAACTTTTTGCACCGACCAGATAAAGTCCGAAATCTGGATGACGTAACTCCGCTTCTCCATGTGGACGGACAGTTCCGCAACTATGAAGGTTCGGATCAATCAGAGGAGCAAGTATTCGACTACTCTCGGTGGCAGGGTCGATGTCAAGCCGTACTTCCTCGAGGAACGAAAAGTCGGGTCGACTTCCTGCGTTGACGATCAACTGATCGATGTGATGAAGGGACCGACCATCTTGAGCAGTGATGTCAAACGACTTCCCTTTCGATTCAATGGATCGGGTCTTGAAGCTGGAGTGAACCCTAATCTGATTTCGTTCAACGAGCTGACGGATACGCGAACCGAGTGCTCCGCGACCTTCCAATGCATCCTTGTCTTCTCCGCCGTAGGCTTGAACTGGGTCCGATTTGCGAAGAATCCAATGAATCTCCGTTTCAGGGTGTTGCTCTTTAATGGAAACGAGTTCAAGGAGCGAGTTCAAAGCCGAGTGCCCGCTACCGATGACAGCGACGGATTGATTAGCGAAAACAACAGTATCACGTTTCGCATCTACGATCGAATACCGGACAGATAAGTTCTGCTCAATTTCGACTCGATGACCAGAACTGATTGCAGGGTTTGGTCGCCCGAGGACTCCAGACGCATCGATGACCGCGCGAGCGAGAATATGCTTACGACCATTCGGCGTATCTATGACTAATTCGAACGGCGTTACTTCACGTGAGGCATTTGTCATCTTGTCTAGACCTGCCCGTGATATTGAGAGAATCTCATGTTGGAAATGTAGAGAGGGAGCAATTTCCGGTAATGCAGCAAGTGGGGCAAGGTATTGTTTGATCAATTCAGTTCCGGTCGGCACAGTATCGTTTGCTGGTGCAATCCAGTCCGTCAGCTCGAGCAAGTGACGTGCTGCGTCACTAATATTGTATTGCCACGTCGAAAACATCCGAACGTGTTCCCATTGTTTGATATGGTGGGCAATCGAAGGACCTTTCTCAAATAGTAAAAACGATTGACCTTCCACTACAAGTTGAGCTGCAGCTGCAAGACCGATCGGACCGGCACCGATGATGACGATGGGGTGGGAGGAAGCGTATGACATGAATAAAACCTCCTTTTTATTTGTAAGTTGCAAGTATTAGAGACATGGTTTACAGCAGACGTCACTCTCGCCCATCTTCGTGTTCAGCAAGTCGATTGCCTGGAGGACATGTGCTTTTTCGAACGAAGTCATTGATGAGAAGATGGAATCAAGATACGTGTTCATCTCTTCGTCAATGGCTTGAGCAACACGCAATCCTTTCTCGGACAGGCGAAGTAGGTGAATTCGCCGATCGTTGATCGCGGGACGCTTTACGAGTAGATCCCGCTTAATCAATGTTTGCACTTGTCGGCTGAACGTAGTGATATCAAGAGCGAGTTGGTCCGCAATTTCTTGCATTGCGGAGTCAGGGTGTTTGGCAACATGATACAGCAGATGGCTTTGAACGAGAGAAATTTCTTCTTCTAGGACGGCGCAACAATTCTTATTCAATAATCCGAAGCGCCGGGTGAACGTTTGAAATAGTTCACGAGTTTCATTCATGTATAGCTCTCCCTTCGTTATTTTGCTTATGAATCAGTTATACGATATAAACTTGCAAATTGCAAATAATAAATATATGATTTTCTCATATTCAGTCGTTAATAAGGAAAGGGGAATTCGATGCTTGTTCGTTCGATGGAAGAGAAAGATCGTAGCACTGTGTTAGCCATCTATCGTCAAGGAGTAGAAGAAGGGAACGCGACGTTCGAAACGATGATTCATGAGCAAGAGTGGTGGAAAACGCTGATGCAATCTGAACGATTCGTTCTAGAGCAAGGTGGAAAAGTGATTGGCTGGGCTAAACTGGGATGTGTTTCTGAACGTCATGTCTACCGTGGCGTACGAGAAGTCAGTATATATCTAGAGCGTTCCGCTCGAGGACTCGGCAGTGGACGATTCTTACTAGAGGCATTGATCACCTATGTGGACGTCAATGGGATTTGGACGCTTCAATCACACATGTTCCCAGAAAACATCGCAAGCAGACGGCTGCATGAGCGACTTGGATTCGAACTAGTCGGTCGACGACGTGCCATCGCACAGCATCATGGTGTCTGGCGAGACACGTTGTTATTGGAGCGACGAAATGACCTCAGGTAATGAAGTGATGTTTACACGCTTGATTGTTCATTTCAAATCTTCTAGCATGACCCACCTTCGCTGAAGCGAGGGTTTTTTAGTTTATCCGTCGATGGAAGAAGGAAAGTACTAAAGACGAATGATGTTACTTAAAATGACGGAGGAGGATGGATGGATGTTGCACGCCTTATTTTTAAACTGCACCTTAAAAGCATCACGTGAACCATCGAATACGGAGGCGCTGATCCGTGACGTGATTGCATATTGGAAACAAGAGGACGTCACTTCAGAAATTGTCCGCATCGTCGATCACCAAGTGGCGTTCGGCGTCACGGAAGACGAAGGCAACGGGGATGAATGGCCCGTGATTTTCGAAAAGGTGAAACGGGCGGACATCGTTGTCATCGGAACACCGCTCTGGCTGGGTGAAAAAAGTAGTGTTGCGACGCAAGTCATTGAACGATTGTACGGAGGGAGCGGCCTGACGAACGATCTTGGACAAGCCATCTACTACAACAAGGTCGGTGGCGTCATCGTCACGGGGAATGAAGATGGAGCTAAACATGCGTCTGCTTCCATCTTGTACGGTCTGTCGCATATCGGCTTTACGATTCCGCCGAACGTCGATGCTTACTGGGTCGGTGAAGCGGGACCAGGACCATCGTACATCGAAGCAGGACGGAACAACGACTTTACGAAGCGGCATGCACAGTTTTTAGCTGCCAACCTATATCATTTTGCGAAGATATTAAGGGAACATCCGATTCCAGCAGAAGGGAATGTGATGGAATGAAAAAAAAACGTTTAACAGGGTACGGTGTCGCCACATTGTTCGCGATGAGTTTAATGATTGCGGGTTGCGGAAACGACGAAGCGTCGACGGACAAGGTTGAAGAAGGATCAACGAATTCGAACACGACTGACGATACGATGCAGGACAAGGATACAGTAACGAAAAATGCCGACACCGATTATGGCTTCAAGAGTCTGTCGATTGAAGCGGACGTTGAAGGGGATAACGATGCCATTGATATTAGTTATGACCTGGATAATGACGGAACGGAAGCGGAATATCGCTATAAAGGGGAGCAAAAGCAAGGAGACGACGCGATGACGGAACTCGACGCGAAGTTCAAGAACTTAAAGATTGATGCGGATACATCTGAAAAAGAGGTCATCAGTGAGGTTGAACGTGTGTTTGCGATCCAGGATGCTTCTCGCTTAGAGGTTGAAATCGAATTCTCAGACGGAACCGAAAAAGAATATAAAAAATAAACAACAGGTCTGCGCCCGTAAGGGGTGTAGACCTGTTGTCTTAGTGTAGCTTCACATGAGCGAGGACACCGTAATGATCGCTCGGTACAAGGTGATGCTGCAGTCGATGATTTCCGATCAGCTGGACGTGCTGTAAGGTCACCTGTGAAAGTGAACGCTGACAGAGTAACCAATCATATCGAACGGGGCTTGTGATGCCGTCATTCTTCCTTACGTACGGATTCGTCACGGAATCAAGCGTCGCGGCGGCAATTTGTCCTGTACGAGCGGCAAAACTACCGGCGAGATCGACCCACTCCTTAAGCGTTGCTTGATGCAGAGAAGAATTTGGACAATCATTAAAGTCACCACCAAGGAACTCGACCGTCGCGTCATCTGTTTGTGAGGCAATCCATTCGTTGACGAATCGAAGTTGATCGAGTCGAATGTCTGAAGCACGCCAGTTGAAATGAATGTTCGTCACGGCAAATCGAAAACCTTCAATCGAAAACGGAATCCGAATCGCACAGTGATGGTTGATGTTTGCTGTCGCTGCGGCACTCGAATCCGTTCGCTCAAACGGCAGTTTCGTTAAAATGGCAAGTCCTTCATCCGGTGAATCCATATAAGGATCCATCATCCAATAAGGATAACCGGTCGCCTCTGCGAGATGTTCGGCGATTGAGACGAACGATTCATCCGGATGAATCGTCGACATCACTTCCTGCAGAAGAAGAACATCCGGTTGATGCTGATTGATTTCCGCACACAATGCCGCAAACCGTTCCTGACGCTTGTGTGGATGATGCCAAATGTTATACGTCGCGATCGATAATGAGAGTCTCATAACGCTAAGCCCATCAGGGCGGTATCATAATAACAGCCGTCCGACAGCAACCGATCGTGGCGTAGTCGTCCTTCTTCTTGAAATCCATGTCGCTGATAGAGGCGAATGGCGCCGAGGTTCGTCTCGACGACTTCGAGCTGAATTTTTTGCAGGGATTGCGCTTTTGCCCAAGCAATCATTCGTTCCAGCAGTTGGGTACCGATTCCTTGCCCCCAGTCGGATTGAAGTACACCGAGTCCAAATGATGCCTTGTGCGCGAAACGTTTTAAATGAAAACCACGACATCGGGCGTAGGCGATGAGTCGTCCATCGCGCTCGACGACGAGGATACGATCCGGAACCGAGGAATCGCGTAACTGATTTGCGAAATCCGTCGCGGTCATCACGTCCTCACCAGGCATTCGGTCGAAGTATTCCGTTTCCGCATCGAGTGTTTGGCGGAGTTCGGCGAGGGCTTCAGCGTCACTGAGTCGAGCCGGTCGAATCTGGTACCGTTGTGTATCGAACGAGTGGTGCATCGTCTGCATATGTAATCCTCCGTTCTAGATGGAATATGCTATCATTATGGCAGGGATGGTATCATTTGTAAATTTAAGGAGAGAAGAAATGAAAATTCAAACTGGAACGAAGGAAGATAGGACATTCATCCGCGAGCAATTGATTGCCTACAATCGGCAACATGTTCCTAAAGCCTTATATGAACAAACGGAAGAACTTTGTTTTACAGCATATAACGAGAAGGGCGAATGCATCGGAGGAATTACCGCGTCTTACGGTTGGCAACACATTCATGTCCAGTTCATTTGGGTGAGCGATACAGCACGACAGGCAGGTATCGGAACCCGCCTGCTGCAAGCAATCGAAGGATATGCGAAGGAAGCAAGGTGTACGAAAATTCTTTTGGACACGTTTGATTTTCAAGCACCAGACTTTTACCGCAAGCATGGTTATGAAGAGTATGGACGACTGACCGATCATCCATCGATTGGACAAACTCAATACTTCTTCGTCAAGCGACTTTAACGCCGGACGTGCACGATCCAAGCCGACATGTACGTAAGTGTTCCGATCGATAAGACAAGAGCGATCGCATAGAACGGAAACGCTGGAAACAGTTGTAGTAACGGCTGTTCAAACAAGAAAGCAATCATCAGGACAGGAAGGCTGATCATAAAAGCGACGTACGCTGCGCGGGTCGCTTTACCGGTGATTTGTGCCTCACATTCATCTGAGTCGGAAAATTCTGCTGTCGCAAATGAACGCGAACGGTCTTCTCGTAAAAAATAACTGACGATCGAAAGGGCGATTGAAATCATTAAGACTGGTATGACGCCCATTAAATTTAATTCCAGCGACAGGCCCGTACCGGATACAGGATCATCTTGAAATAGTTTCAGATTAGCATGAATCGCACTAATGAGATAAGCAGCTAAAAAGTAGAGACAACAATTAAGTAAAGATTGAGTGACGACACGTTTCATTTGGAATCCTCCTCTAATTGAAATAATTCCTCCACCGGTCGATCGAAGACGCGGGCAATCTGCATCGCGAGTAATAGCGATGGGGTATAGCTTCCTTTTTCAAGCGAGATGACGGTCTGGCGTGTCACGCCGATTCGTTCAGCGAACTGCTCTTGTGTCCACTTATGCTGTTGACGATATAGGCGGACATGGTTCGTCAGTTGCATCTGACGACCTCCTTTCCAGTTGTTTACATTGTAAAGTCTGTTTTACATTTTGTAAAGTGGACTTTACTTTTTAGACGTGAAAAAACCAATGCGTCGATTCGATGCATTGGTGTCGTCGTTCACGATGGACATTCGCTCTATCTTATTAAAGGGATGCGTCACCAGCGAACATCACATGACATGCGGCGTTATAATGACAGCTAGAAGACAAGCGAACGTCGTAATGGTGTGATGACGACGTAAGGACAAGGGAAGCGAAATCAGCCCTGCGATTGTTACACCGGATAAGATCCACCCTAATAGAAATTCCGAGTCAGGAGAAGCGACTGGAATGCTCAACAAGTAAGCTGTCGCGTACGGAAATAAGCCGATGGCATCTAACAGGATACCGCCAAAGACACCAATCAGCAGCAAGCCGATCGACAGACGAAATAGTGCGTTACGTTTAATCATATGCATGCTCCTATTCTGTTTGGTTGACGCAAGAAATCCTACTGTTGCGCCTATTCAATATGTTTCTACAAAAAGCGAGGGATTCCTTTCTGTTATCTATCCCTGAACTTTATCAAAAATCCTCGCTTCTGCACATCAATCGGAATATTCAGATAATTATCGGGTATTCTGTTGAAAACGCCATCGCCGATTCAGTGGAGAGGAGAAGAGAAGATGATGCCTGAACTGATACCGGATGACCGGGAGCTCGAACGAAGGATTCGGATCGTCCATCTGTTGCGAAAACTGGGGAAAACGGACGAAGCGATTGCCCGATCCTTGTATGTTTCGATCGAATGGGTTCAATCGATTTATGAAGAAGACGACTGGCAGCAAATGCAATCATCCTAAGGCAAGGACGTCTCGTCCTTGTTTTTTCGCGTGTTCCGGTATACTAAAACAAGCATCTTAAATCGAGAGGATGAAGTGAAATGAACGTTGCCATCATTGGAGCAGGAATCAGTGGTTTGTATCTCGCGACGCGTATGCAGGAGCTTGGACACGAAGTGACGATTTATGAAGCACGCGACCGAATCGGCGGGAGAATTGAGACGGTCGATTTCAACTTAGCAGGACAAGCATATGCCTTTGATCTTGGACCGACTTGGTTTTGGCCGGACAGCGAACCACTGATGGTTGATTTGATCCATCGATTCGATTTACCGACACTGGAACAATATACGACGGGTGCGCTTCGACTTGAACGGGCTGACGGCATCGAGTCACATATGGTTGCGAATCAACCGACGGCGCTTCGCCTTCGTGAGGGAATCCGCTCCGTTGCTACGGCACTTGCTGCACGACTCAGACCGGGAACGATTCGACTCAAGTCTCCCGTCAGTCAGATTGATGTCACGAACCGGAGGGTAATCAGTTCAGGAAGGAAGAGTCAACCGTTCGATGAGATCGTTCTCGCACTACCACCACGTCTAGCGGCAAGACTATCGTATGTGCCAGTTTTACCTGAAGCAGTCCTGGATGAACTCGAAGCATTACCGACCTGGATGGCGCAGCAAGCGAAATGTCTGATTTTTTACGAGAAACCGTTTTGGCGTGATTCGGGCTGGTCCGGTCAGGCAATCAGCTGGACTGGGATGGTGCAAGAGATTCATGACGCTTCCCCACAAGACGGACCGAGAGCGTTGTTCGGTTTTTTCCGGACACAAGCACGTGAACGACAGTTATTGACCGAGGCGGAAATCAAGGAAACCGTACTCGCGCAGCTGGTTCGTCTGTTCGGTGAACAAGCGCGTCAGTCGATTGGTTGGGCGTATAAAGACTGGTCGACAGATAGTTGGACAGCAACACGAGCCGATGCAGCACCGCTCGTGGATTTCCCGGCATATCATGCCATCAATCTCGGAGTGGAGCATGCAGCGATTTCACTGATTGGGACAGAGACCGATCCGAGTCATGGTGGACACTTAGAAGGCGCATTACGATCCGTTGAACGCTATTTAAAAAAGAGAGGAGCTGAAAAATGATCGAGACGCTACATTATGATGTGTTTACATCGACGCCAGGAAGCGGTAATCCAGCTGGGGTCGTCTTAGACGCCGATCAATTGACTGAGTTGGAAATGCAACGAATCGCTCGGATGAACGGCTTTACCGAGACGACGTTCGTCCTGGCTTCCGAGCAAGCGGACTACCGCATGCGCTACTTTGCACCGGAACGAGAAATGGATTTATGCGGTCATGGTACGATCGCTGCATTAACGGCACTCGATTCAAAAATTAGTTTATCTCCAACATGTCAGATCGAGACAAAGTCAGGCATCTTGCCTGTGATGCGTTTAGCGAACGGAATGTTTCGCTTGCAACAAGGACAACCTCGATTACATCAGTTTGACGGTGACATAAAGCACGTTCTAGCCGCGATTGGTCTCGAATTGAAACATCTCGATGACCGATGGCCAATCGTATACGGCAGTACTGGGAACTGGACACTGATCCTCCCCATTCGTCGACTTGAGGACTTCCACCGGATGATGCCGGATAACCAACGCTTTGCCACCGTGTTGACCGACTTCCCACAAGCCTCGATTCATCCGATTTGTCTCGATACATATAACCGACAAGCGACGATGCGCGGACGTCACTTCTCAGCAACGGGAGCAGGAAGCATCGAAGATCCGGTTACGGGAACGGCGAGTGGTGTGATGGGCGTCTACTACCGAAAATTCATCCAGCCACTTGAAACGGAAACTGCGATCATCGTCGAACAAGGACACGAGATGGGTCGACCCGGTCAGGTCGGAATCCGTATTTCTGGCGAAGGTCTTGATCACAGCAAATGGAAAGTCGAGATGGACGGGCAAGCCGTCTTTGTCGGCGTCAAGAGAGTGGGAGAGGAAGAGGCAGATGTTAAAACATTTCATTTGGGATTTTGACGGCACCTTGTTTGATACGTATCCGGTGTTAGTCGATGTGTTCGTGGAATTACTCGAGCGTGAGGGGCGAACGGTCGAACGCGAGCAAGTAGCAGAGCTGATGGCGATCTCGGCAAAAACGACGTATGAGGCGTTTGGTGTGTCCGAAGCGTTCATTCTGAACTACAAGCAACAAAAGATGATCATCGAACAAGAACAGTCTGAACCGTTTCTCGGAATCCGTGAACTGCTAGAGGCGTTATCGACGAGAGGTGCGACGCATCATATCGTCACCCATCGCGGAACATCGATTCATGCGTTGCTTGCAAAACATGGGATGACGCATCATTTTCAAGACGTGTTGACAGCACCGGATGGATTCGCCCGAAAACCGGATCCGGAAGCTGTCACGTACTTGATCGATCGGCACCAGATGGCACGAGACGAGACGATCATGATTGGAGACCGGGAACTCGACGTCTTAGCCGGACATCGTGCCGGTATCAAGACGTGTTTGATAAGCGAACATACGAGTCAGACCGTTGCGACGTATACCGTACCGTCGCCCGGTCGATTAAAGGAATTGTTACTGACATAAAAACAGCCCCGCTTCCAGTGATGGAAACGGGGCTGTTTTTTAAGAAGACAATCGATCTGCTTCGGTTGCTTCAGCGCGTGGTGCACGCCAGAAATACGTCAGTAAAATGCCGACTGCGAGCATGACTGTCGCAAAATAGAACGGATAGTTCAAATTGACGTCAAAGAGTAGTCCACCAACGATCGGTCCGAGAATGTTGCCGATGCTCGTAAACATCGAGTTCATTCCGCCGACGAATCCCTGTTCATTTCCGGCAATCTTCGAAAGATAGGTCGTGACAGCGGGGCGCATCAAGTCGAAACCGACGAAGACGACCATCGTCACGAGAATGATTGAGAGATAGTTCGTCACGAACGTCATCAAGACGACGAGCAGTGTCGAACCGATCAAGCTGTACCGGATCAAGCGAATCTCACCGAACCAGCGCGTCAAACGATCGAACAGTCCCACTTGGACGATGACGCCGACGATCGCACCGAGAGAAATCGCAAGCGCAATGTCCTTCGCCGTGAAGCCGAACTTCCGGTCGACGAACAAGGCGAATAACGACTCGAACGAGGCGAGACCGAACGACGAAATCAACAGGACAAGAAAAGCGATGAAATAGAGCGGACTGAAGACTTTCCGGAAACCGGTCTGCTGTTTGACCGTCGTTGTCTCATAATGACGCTTCGGTTCTTTAAGCGTAAAGACGGATAACACCATCGCTGTTAAACCGAACGCAGCAGCAAAGAAGAACGGCATCCGTGTTCCGAGATCTGCTAGGAACCCACCGATTCCCGGTCCGATGATGAAGCCAGTCGAGATGGCGGCAGACATATATCCGAGCGCTTTTGGACGAGTCTCGTTCGTTGTGATGTCAGCGATGAATGCCGTGACGGCTGGCATGATGAAAGCCGCACTGACACCACCGAGGATCCGAGACGCAAACAGGACTTCGACGCTTTGACCAAGACCGAATAAGAGCTCGGACATACTGAAGATGAACAAGCCGATGATGATCATCGGTTTACGACCGTACTTGTCGACGGCACGTCCTGCGAGTGGTGACAGAATCAGTTGCGCAAAGGCGAACGCGGAAACCATGTAACCGACCGTCGCCCCGGAAATGTTCAACTCGTTCATGATCGTCGGTGTGACAGGAATGACGAGTCCGATGCCTAAAAAGGCGATGAATAAGTTGAGCAGGAGTGTACTTAAAATCAATGTATTGTTTTGCATAGTTCACCTCAATAAAATTAAATCGTTTTTGACATACCGCGCCAGACGATCGGCCAGACAGCTTGCTGTCGAGCGTGAAACGCGTCGACACCGTTGTAGACGAGTTCCGTCAGCGTACCTTCCGCAACCGTCAAATAGGCGAGAGCGGCACTTTTGTAATCTGTCGAAAAGAGAATCTGTTCTGTTCGGTCTCGTTCGCGTAGTAATCGCGTCAATAGATCGTGCAATGAATCGAAAAACGGATTGAAACGGTCCGTCATCTCTTGTTCGAGCTTTTCTGGTGGAAAATAGGCAGCCCGAAGAATGAAGCGCATCAGGATATCGTCTTGCTGTTCCGAAATGAACCAGTCGAAGAAACCATGCAACGATTGCTCGAGCGGCTGCTTTCGCGTGTTCGTAAAATACGTCGCGAAACGTCGTTTTTGTTCTTGCAGCGCATACGTCGTCGCTTGCAGGAATAAGTCATCCTTGCCTTTATAATGCGCATAGATCGATGGTTTTTTAATACCGACCTCTGTCGCAATCTCTTGTAGCGATGCCCCTTCATAGCCGTGTGCGGCAAAATGATGGATGCTCGTCTGTAACAATTGCTGGGCTTTCAGATCAATCACCTTCCTAACGTTCGTTAGGTAACACTGTAACAGCAAATTTCATACGTAGTCAATCAGATTGTCTTACCCCACAAAAAAACTGACTCCGCGATGGCGGAATCAGTTAGTGAGGAATCATTATTTATTCATGACACGACCGCGTGTTGCGACGCGTGAGCCGACGATTCCTGCGAATGACGTGAAGATGAGTGTCAGAAGCAGTCCGACGAACGCCCAGATCGAAACTTTTGATGCCGTTTGTGTTGCTTGTTCCGTTTGCTCACGGACATCTTGGACCGTTTTTTTGAGGTCAGCGGATGTCTCATCAAGCGTTTGTTTCGCGTTTTCGATTTGTTGCGTTGTTTCTTTAGTTGCCGTATTGAGACCATCGACGATGTTTTGTGTCGCTTCTTCCGCTTCAGCACCTGTTAGATCAGTGTTCTTCGCGACAGCGTCAGCGATTTTATCTTCATCGACCGATTTCTCGATTTTTTCAGCTCGTGCTGTCAATGAATCACCGAGATCCTGGACGATCGTATCGAAGTTTTCTGGTTTTGTGATTGCTTCCTTACCAGCAGCCGTGACGTCTTCTTGCACAGCGTCAAGTTCGTTTTGCAAGTAGCCTGGTTGCAATTCTTTGATGTCTGTGTCTTTTAAGATTTCGTCAACGTTACCTTCAAGTTCTTTTGTATCAATTTGTGAAACGTTTTTCGTAATCGAATCGAATCCTTTCGTCGCAGCGTCTTGCGCTGTCGAAGCAACGGATCCGATGCCTTTACCTGTTGCACCACCGACCGTACCGAGTAGTGAGCCGACCGATTGTAACGTATTGACCGTCGTGAACGTCAAAAGAGCGAACAAGAGGATGACGCTCGTCGACCATGTCAAGAAACCGTGGACGAGACCGGCACGTGCCGACGTCACACCGGAGACGAATCCAGCAACGAACAGCGAGATGAGCAATGAAAGGATTGCCCAGATGATCAAACCAGTACCGACACCATCGAATGGGTTATTCGACGTGACGTCCGTGACGCCGAGTCCGATCGCTGAACCGATTAAACTAAATAAGATCAATAAAGATAGAAATGATACCACACCTGCAAAAATCGAGCTCCATGAGATGTTACGACCTGCTCCGTCCGCTTCCGCTCGGAAATGCGACGAAAAGCCTCTTTTTGTCTTTTCCATAATAAGCACTACCTCTCCCCAAATTGGTCTTTCAAGTTGGAGATGTTCATGAATGTAAAAGCTTCATCTCAAGTTTCTTACGCGCATAGCTCTTATATAACCGGTAACTAAATAAGAGAAACTTAGTATTACAGGTACATGATTAATGGTCGTCTGAACTTCAATGAAGTGATATTGGTTGCGTTTGAAGAAAAAGCATCGTACACTCTTATCAAGTGTCACGTTATACTGTACAGTTTAAAATCAAAAGGAGGTGATCCCCCGCTTTTAGGGGGATACAAGTTGGACATCGTCTTAACACTGAATTTGTTGTTGCTCGTCGTATTGATTGGTTTGACCGCGTTTTTCGTCGGTTCGGAATTTGCTGTCGTTAAAGTCCGGATGTCACGTCTCGACCAGATGGTGCAAGAAGGAAAAAAGGGAGCAGTACTTGCGAAGAAGGTCGCAGGAGATCTCGATTATTACTTGTCGGCCTGTCAACTCGGTATCACGATCACTGCACTTGGTCTAGGTGCACTCGGGAAACCGACCGTCGAGAAATTGTTGACACCGGTCTTTGATGAACTTGGTGTCGCCGTTGCGCTGTCAACGATTCTCTCATACAGTATCGCTTTCATCTTCGTGACGTTTCTCCACGTCGTCATCGGAGAACTTGCACCGAAGACGCTCGCGATCCAGTATGCGGAAAGGATGACGTTACTGCTAGCTCCTTCACTCTATGTATTCGGAAAAGTCATGTATCCGTTCATCTGGATCATGAACGGTTCGGCCCGTGTCCTCTTGCGGATGTTCGGTGTGAAACCAGCCGGTCACGAACAAGCCCATTCCGAAGAAGAGTTGAAGATCATCATGGCACAAAGTTTTCAAAGTGGTGAGATCAATCAATCGGAACTCGCCTTGATGCAAAACGTCTTTGCGTTTGATGAGCGTGTCACGCGCGACATCATGGTGCCACGGATGAACATGATGGTCATTTCGGACGAGATGAGTTGGGAAAATCTATTACAAACGATGTCTGACAATCCGTATACACGTTACCCGGTCAGTGAAGGAACGGATAAGGACCGGATTAGTGGTTATATCAACGTCAAGGAAGTGCTCGCCCATCACGCGGTACAAGACGAACGAGAACTCGCCTCGTTCCTTAAACCGTTGCCGGTCGTTTCGGAATTGACACCGCTGCAAGAAACACTCTTGAAGATGAAGCAGACACGGTCACACATCGCTCTCGTCATCGACGAGTATGGTGGGACATCCGGTTTGATCACGATGGAGGATATTTTGGAGGAAATCGTCGGTGATATCCGTGATGAATTCGATGAGGCGGAGCAAGCCGAAATCGAACAGTTATCGGACGGATCGTACCGCTTAGCGGGCACTGTCCTATTAGTTGAAATCGAAGAACGATTTGGTCTTCGGTTCACTGAAGCAGAGGCGGTCGACACGATCGGTGGATATATCCAATCACGGACGGCTGCTTTTGAAGAGGGAACGATCGTCACAGATGAGGCGTTTACGCTTGAAATCTTGCGTTCTGCCCAATATCAGATTCAGGATGTCAAGTTGACCTTGCCGTCAAGCTAACAGAAAGACCCGTTTTGCTTAGTAGTTCAATCCACTAAGCAGACGGGTCTTCTTTATTGAGCGGAGGGGAGATTGGATTAGGTTGACGGTAACTGTTCCTTCAAATACAGAGAAAAAGCTTCTTCCGATAAAGGACGCGCATAGTAATACCCCTGACCGATGTGACAGCCGACGGATTTAAGATACAAGTGCTGCGCCTCGTTTTCGACACCTTCTGCGATCATCGTCAGACCAATCGTTTGTCCCATTGCGATGATATGTGGGAGTAAAGCAGCGCCACCCGTTGTTTCCGGACAATCGTCTACGAATGATTTATCAATCTTCAGCGCATGAACTGGCAGTTGATGCAGGATGGATAAAGAAGAGAAACCGGTTCCGAAGTCATCGATGGCACAGTGAATTCCCTGATCGCGCAACGAATGTAACACCTTGCTGCTATCTGTGACGTCTTGTAAGACGCTCTCGGTAATTTCGAGTTCCAGATAAGCTGGAGATAAGTTCGTCTCAGACAAGGTCTCTTCAATCATGTTTAGGAAATGTTGATCCTTGAACTGGGGAACGGAGATGTTGACGGCGACGATTAGCGGATAGCCTTGCTCATGCCAGTCAAATGTCCTGCGGCATGCCGTCTTTAGAATCCAGCGTCCGAGAGCGATGATATGACCGCTCTCTTCAGCGATTGAGATGAATTCGACGGGAGAAATCAAACCAAAGACTGGATGATGCCAGCGAACGAGTGCTTCCATACCGATCGGACGGTTCGTCATCAGATCGACTTTTGGCTGATATACCAGTTGGAATTGATCGTTCTCGATCGCTGCCGGCATATCCATTTCTAGCTGGATCTTCCGATTGAACCATTGATGGAGTCGTTCATCATACCGGACGCAGTGCATCGGTCCTTGTTGTTTCGCTTGAAGAAGTGCCGTATCAAGACAAGGAAGAATGTCCTGGTGCAAGGAAGTGTCTTCGATGAGACAACTACTAGCATGGATGGTGACTTGAATCGAATATCCGCGAATTCGGAACGGGCGCTCGAATTGGTGTAATAAAGCCTGTTCAAGAGCGGTCAACGAATCATTTGTCGCATATGGAAGGATGAGCGCGAACTCATCCCCACCGATTCGGTAGATTTCCAGGTCATCGTGACGCAACAGCCGAAGTCGATTCGCGGTCTCGACCAACACACGATCTCCCGTCGCATGCCCCAGCGTATCATTGACGATCGTCAAACGATGTAAATCAAGCGAGACGGCCGCAAAAGAACGCGGTAAGTCGTTCGTAAGCCGTTCGATGAAGTGTTGCCGATTCGCGAGCTGTGTCAGCGAATCGTGGTAAGCGATGAATGAGACTTCGTTTAGCAATCGATTGTTGCTACGTAACGTAAAGATTTGCCGACCAAGAACAAGAAAGAATAAGAGCAGCCAACCGCTCGATAGAATATTGAGGTACCAGTCATAAGTCGATAAGACGAACCCTGTCAGTAAACCGATGCTGACATAAGGCAAGATGAAATCGCGTTCCGTTACCGTTCGCTGAGAACGAAAGAGTCGTTCTTGTTGCGGATGCTGTCTTCCTTCTAAATGACCACTCCATCCGATGGACAGAAGCGCGATGACCCAGAAAACATCGACGAGATGTTCAAGAAACGGACTGTTGTTAAACGTAAAGACGGTAAGCATGACATCACCGCACACTAGAAACAAAAAACCAACGACGAGAAAACAGTGATGCGGTTTTCCTTGGTTATAACGAACATGGTAATACAAAATCGCACTGAAAAAGAGGAGTAACACATCAGCAATGAGAAATCCGAAGGTGGAGATCGTTCGCTCGAGCGAGGGATTCAGGATTTCAAAATAGGGTTGCAATAAATAATAGTCGCTCATGACGAAAGCCGTCGTCATGAACACGACTAAATTGAAGATGTAGTTCTTATTCGTGAAGTTCAATCCGATGCTACGCATCTTCGTGATTAGCGCTAAGACATAGCTGAAATAAGACGAACACCAAAGAATGGTCGAAGCAATCGGTGCATCGACCCGTCCGTCTGTCAATTGAAGGAACAGCCATAGACCATTCCCGAGGACGTGTAATAGAAGACCCGCGAACAAGAAACTTAGAAAACGGAGGTGTGGATTGCGCTGTTCAATGCGTGCGCGAATCATCCAATAGGCGGCAATCAGACCCGCCATCATATGAAAGACGTTGATTCCAATCAAGTGTGCCCATTCTTCAGCAGGTCCAAAACGAATCCAACCATAGAAAACCAGGAATACAGGAAAGACGATGAAAGAGAAGTAACGCCACATGAGTTGAACGGACCTCCTTAAGTTAAAAAGCGAGAAGTGTTATATAGATATCGGTCAAATTTTCCATTTTTTGAAGGGTGCTTATCTAGAATGGTTGAGGAAATGGGCGAGTGTCGCACATTAAAAGTACCAATCATGACGGGAAATTCCATATGAAAATTTGGATTTTCGAATGATAGCCATTCAAATGTCAATTATAGGTGACGATAAAGAAAATGAAGTCCATCTATGAATTAGGGAGAGAAGCATATGAAATGGTTCGCAAAATCAGCATCACCGTCCTTCGATGCGCGCATCGAAGGCGAACGCGCTCATGTCGTGTTGAATGTTCCGACATCCTTACATGAACAATTACGTTTAATCGGTCTAGAAGCAGTCGATTTACAAATTGTCCGGGTCATCCGCGAAGATGTATCCCGTTGGATGCCGAGCATGGTCGACGCGTTCTACGAGGAGCTGGTTCGTGTTCCGTCACTCCGGCATTTGATTGAACAGCATTCGACGCTCGAACGATTGAAAGGCACTCTCGCTCGGCACATCCTACAAATGTTCGATGGTCAGGTGACGATGGACTACATCGAAGCCCGGCACCGGATCGCTGAACGGCATGTTCAAATCGGGCTGCATAATAAATGGTATATCGCCGCCTTCCAAAAAGTCTGGAACGTCCTCAGTGAACAGATTGACGGCAGTGATTGGCCGGAAGTAGAACGTGTCCGGATCATGCGGGCAGCGGGGAAACTCTTTAACCTTGAACAACAAATCGTCATGACGATGTATGAGGATCAAATCGATGAGGAACGCCAAGCGATCGCGACAGCCAAACGGCACGTCGGAGATGGCGTTCAAAAATCAACGGAAGAACTTGCTGCGATGAGTGAAGAGTCGTCAGCGAACTTCCAAGAGATTGAACGGCACGCCAAACACGTCTCGACGACGACAGACGCAATTTCAATCCAGTTGACGGAAGCGGTCAGTGAAGCAGAAGCAGGTGTCGTCCTCGTCGAAGAGGAGACACGTCGCTTTGAACATGTCGTTGCAGATTTATCACGGACGACCGAACAAGTCGCTGAACTGTCTCGTCTGTCGCAGGAAATCGAGCGAATCGCTGGGATGGTGACGACTATTTCTGATCAGACGAACCTTCTCAGCTTGAACGCCTCGATCGAAGCGGCGCGTGCCGGGGAGATGGGGCGCGGATTTACTGTCGTGGCGCAAGAAATTCGGAAACTCGCTGAAGAGAGTAAACAGTCGGCAACCGAGACGTCGCGGATCGCCCAAGAAATCACGCAAAAGATGCTCGTCGTCTCAGAGCGGATGGGAACGACGGAGACGGCGGTCGTCCGAACGACGACGGAGATGCAACAAGTCGTCCGTGCCTTCTCACGGATTTCGGAACAGACGGATGCGGTCTCGCGGCAAATTCATGAACTATCGACCGATACGAAGGATGTCGCAGGAACGATCGAAGGTATGCGTAAGATTGCAGAAGCGATTGCTGAGACAGCGGATGACTTACAAGAAGTCGCCGCGACCCTCTGATTTAGTCCTCCTTTCCATGTGAAAGGAGGACTTTTTTGACGTTTTATGGAAAAATAAAGTTGGAGGTGTGAAAGGTTTATGGTGCAGAGTCTATTATTGATTGTTTTATGCTTTTTCGCTTTGATCGGACATTACCTGACGACAGGGGAACTTGCTCCACGTGAGTTTTATGGATTACTTGGTTAAACGGGCGTCGCTTTCTTGATCGGTGGAGTCGAATGGTGGCAAATCCGGCGTGATTTGCGTTATCGTGGACGAGAGGCAGGGGTGTCCCGTTCGCTTAGTGGACCGGGCGACCCAAAAGACGAATACGGTTTTTCTCGCGCATGAACAATGGCTGACGTTCTCACGACGTTATGCCACGTGGTGGCAGGCGATCCTTGTGCGCTTCAAGAAGTTTGAATCGTTTTTCCTCGATGTAACGTTCGACGGAGAAGGAACCCGTCTTCAAATTAAAGAAACGAGAACGGATCGGCTTCGCAATACGACACATTTCGTGATTCGTAAAGATGGACGTGACGTCGGTACAATCCGTACCGATCCGGCACTTCGTCAGCAATTGCGACTACAAGAAGTCTCACTCGTCTCGTATGCCGGTCAGGAGTATCAAATTCGTTCCTCGACAGTCAAAAGAAAGATCGGCATTTATCAAAACGGGGACTGCATTACGACGGGTTCACGACACCGGGCGCAACTTGACTTTGATTGTGAGGCGAATATACGTCTATTAGCTGTCGCAAGCATGATCGTCTTTCGACTTGTTTATTCAAAATGATTTTATTTCAAATACCTCATTGTAATAAAAATAAAATGAATCGGTTTCAAGGGAGTACGGCATTACATACTAAACGGCTCCGATTACGAAAAATCCGACTGGCTGATACGGAAGTGATGTTTAGAATGGATTATCGGACAATTGTGTCATACGTCATTTGATCAAGGGACCACACGAGATGATGGCGCAAACGAAGGCACGCGTAACGGAAATCCTAACTTCTTATGATGAAGACACTTTTTGCTAATGGGGGATGAAAGAAAATCGCAGTGGTATGTTGATTAATGTCATCGATCTATTCGCTTTCGAGGCGACAACGGTTATAGTATCGGATACGACTAGTGGAACAATGGAAATGGTAGCGAGGCATTAGCTGCAGTCCTTGCCTTTGGTTTTCAAGAAATGCTCCTTTATAAGGTTTCAGTCGCCCATAATATCGATAAAGCTCCAGGAGGAATCATGCAGAAGGTCGGTATGATTCAAGAAGGACTGTATGGGTGATGATTCGCAATGCGACTGGAAAATATAAGGATTGTGCAGTCGATGGGCTGCTTCATGAAACTTATGATCTAAAAAAGAACGAATAACGAATGAGGTGTGGTACATTGCAAGAAATGACACTGTATCGGAATTTTAACGAACTGGCAGATGATGTATTGGAATTAGCGAAAGAGATTCTACCTGATCAATTGTTGTATTTAACGACGATCGAAGAAAACCAACAGATGATTTTACGACTCTCAAATGATCATCAACGAATCGAGATTCGAGCAGGACAAGTGTTCGAGATGGAAAAGACACTTTGTCGTCACATCAATTTCGAACAGAATGAACCCATCTGGTATGAGTCCATCAGCGATGACGAGCGCTTAGAAGATATGCAGGACGCATTAAAAGCGTTACAGATCGAGTCCTATCTCGGGATTCCGATCAGCTTAACGAATGGTCAAACCTTTGGTGCGTTGTGCGCTGTCCATAATGAAGCAAGTCAATTCGAAGAGAAGAGCATTCAACTCCTCCAACGGATCGCGAAACTGTTTTCGTATTACCTTGAGCTCGTACAGTTTGCTTGGAAGGACACGCTAACACAATTGTATAACCGGCGTTATTTGACGAGACAGTGGGAAACGGAACAGCAACATTCCGGTGCGCTGTTTTATCTTGATCTCGACGGATTCAAGCAAGTGAACGACGTGTATGGGCATGTGACCGGCGACAAAGTCTTGGTCGATGTCGCGAAACGACTACTGGATAGTACACGTTCTTATGAAGACGCGTTTTCTGTCCGGATCGGGGGAGACGAGTTCTTGATTCGTTTCACCCATCAGAAGACGAAAAAGGAGTACGAACGAATTGCGCAGCAGCTCCTTCAGAAACTTGGAACATGGCAGACGCCATACGCTGTCTCGACCAGCATCGGGATCGTGCTATTTGATGATGAAACCATTAAGCTAAAAACGATCATTCAACAGGCAGACCGTGCGTTATATGCCGCAAAAAAAGACGGTAAGAATACGTTTCGTTTTGCGGATGCTGTCTCACATCGCGTCCAATAATCAACGAAAAAACGCGATGTTTCCTCACAAGGAGGAGCATCGCGTTTTCAATTAACCGGTCTTTCGAATCGATTCGAACAAGCGTCCCTTATAGACATCAGCGATCGTATTGAGGAACGTCTCGCTCAGTTTTTTCGGGAAGAACGGTTTTGCATAGACATACTGGTAGGCTTTCTTCAAATCATCCCATTGTGTACACGGTTCGGTTTGACGGAACCTTGCGACATCGATGATCCGTGCTCCATTTGCCGTTAATAAAATATTGCGTAGATGAATATCTGATGGATTAAGACCTACGGCGCGTGCTTCTGCTAGCGCTGCATCGACAGTCGTCAAGACGGATTCTGGAATATAGGTCCCGCTGACGAGGCATTCGAATAACGTTTGTCCTTCGATGTATTCGAGCACAAGGTAATCGGGTCCATATTCGAACATCCTCGCATACGTCGAAAACATCGTCAGTTGTTCATAAATGCCACCTTCTAACTCAGCGAGAGGACGAAATGACGGATAGAACTTCTTGATGACGCGGTCGGTGCCACGAACCCGGAATACATAGGCGCTACGACCGGTGCCGATCCAGTCGAGCTCTTTTGGGAGATGTTCGATCGTACAGACCGGTCCCGTTTCTTTCAACTGAATCAACTCGGCTAACTCAGCGTCTGTCTTCACTGTTGCCACTTCCTTTCGCTCTGCTTGATCGTATGTTCATTATACGCTCGTCTGACGGGAAAAGTTTCAAAAATCATTCGTGTGTGAAAGTTTTGAACATTTTGTGATATGCTAAAAATGCTACACTGTTACATACTTCAAGGGGGTCTATAATCATGTCAACGACACAACAATGGCGCGACCATTTTGATGGTCTTCGCGCATACGAAGAAGCCGTCGCATTACTATACTGGGATATGCGGACATACATGCCGGATCAAGGTGCAGCGAACCGTTCCGCTTCGATCGGATTCCTCTCAACAGAGAGCTTCCGTCGCCGGACAGGAAAAACGTACCAACAATTACTGGCAGCGATGGAGCAAGAGACGCTGACGGGCATCGAAGCGATCTCGTTCGCGAAAGCAAAAGAAGCATTCGATCGCGACTCGAAGATTCCAGAAGCCGAGTATCAAACGTTCATCACGTTGATTTCGGAAGCCGAGAGTGTCTGGGAAAAGGCGAAGGACGCGAATGATTGGTCGATGTTTGAACCATATCTCGAGAAAATCGTCGCGATGGAACGCCAGTTTGTTGAGTATTGGGGTTATGACGCGCACCCGTATGACGCGCTCCTGCATGACTATGAGCCAGGGATGACGGTCGCAACACTCGATCCATTGTTTGCGGAACTTCGTCAAGCAATCATTGGTTTGCTCAGTCAACTCGAAGGAAAAGACTTCCCGACGCTTGATTGGTCAGCGGACCGCGAGACACAGATCGCCTTGAATCAAGAATGGCTGCGCGATATCGGTTATGACTTCACGTCCGGTCGATTGGATGAGACGGTTCACCCGTTCCAAACGACGATCAACCGGAAGGATGCGCGGATCACGACGAAATATGATGAGAACGACTACCGGAACTCCGTCTTCGGCACGATGCATGAAGCCGGACACGCGACGTATGAGCAAGGTATCGAACCGGAACTCGATTCACTTGGTCTCGGTGAAGGTGCTTCGATGGGGATCCACGAATCACAATCACTGTTCTTCGAGAATTTCATCGGACGTAATCAAGGCTTCTTATCAGCACGTTATCACGGTCTACAACAAGCAATCCCGTCGCTTGCTGATGTCCCGTTTGAACGCTTCTATGCAGCGGTCAACGAAGTCAAGCCGTCACTCATTCGGATCGAAGCCGATGAATTGACATATGCCCTTCATATCATCATTCGGTATGAGCTTGAAAAGCGCCTGATGACGAAAGAACTCGAAGTGAAGGATCTCCCGCAAGAATGGAACCGTCTCTATAAAGAGTATCTCGGCGTCGATGTCCCGAGTGACGATAAAGGCGTCTTACAAGACGTCCACTGGTCAGGAGGCTCGTTCGGTTACTTCCCAAGTTACGCGCTTGGTCTCGTCTACGCGGCACAATTGAACGAAGCGCTTCGTCGTGACGTCGAAAACGTCGATGGTCTGATTGCAGCTGGTACACTCGCACCGATCAAAAGCTGGCTGAAAGAGAACATTCACCGTCACGGGAAATCGAAGACACCGGCTGAACTGATCGAAGCAGCAACGGGTCAATCGATCTCGGTCGCACCCCTCGTCAACTACTTGACGAAGAAATACACGCGTGTCGTCGAGGCACTCTGATGTTATGGTTTGCACACCGCGGTGTCAGTGACAGTTTTCCGGAGAACACGCTCGAAGCAATCGCCGCTGCGATCGAAGACGACGTCGATGGTGTCGAGTTCGATGTCCATTTCTCAAAGGATGGTGTTGGTGTCATCATTCATGACGAGACTGTCAACCGGACGACGAATGGGACAGGGCGTGTGATTGACATGACGGTCGCTGAACTGCAAGCACTCGATGCTGGAGCACGATTCAAAGGGGAAGCGATCAAGACGAAGATTCCGACGCTTGACGAAGTACTCGCAATCCTCGCACCAGCGACACTGCGGCTCAACATCGAGCTGAAGACGGATACGATTCGCTATGATGGCATTGAAGCGTATGTCCTCGAGCGTTGCGCGGCGCACGGCATTGCGACGGATCGGTTGTTGTTCAGTTCGTTCAACCATTATTCGGTTGCTCTGATTCGCAAGCTTGACCCGAGCGTCGAGACGGCGATTCTGTATCCGTATCCTATCTATCATCCGGAAGAACAAGCCCTCCGGATCGGTGCGACAGGGATTCATCCCGATTACCGACGCGTGACGGAGGCGGATGTCGCGTTCGCTCACGCAAAAGACGTCACGGTTCGGGTCTATACCCCGAAGACGATCGACGATGTCCATCAGATGCAAACGATCGGTGTTGACGCCGTCATCGTCAATGATCCAAAAGGAATGCGCGACACACTCGAAGGATGAGGAGGGGAAGGGATGCGCAAGGAATACGTATTCGTCATCAGTTTGTCGCTCGTCGCTTTATTCATCGGTCTCCAGCTCGGCTTTGCCCGCTTGCAGGAACCAAAACCGAAGCAAGTGACGACGACACCGATGCGTCCTGCGGATTATGAGGCAGGACTTGCATCAGCGAAACGTGAATTGAAGCAGATTCAGCGCTTCACCTTGAAAAGCACCCTTCCTGCTAATGGAACGACGGTGACTTGGATCTATGAGACCCCATCCGATGAACGGATTGCGGTCGATTGGTACTATGTTGAGAGTTACCCGGAAGCTCAAGTCCAGATGACACGTAATGAGACGTCCCGGATCATCTCGTATGAACGCTACTTGATCGTCATCCGACCAATATACGGGACGGTCGTTGATAGTGAACTAGAACAGTTCGCGCTCCGCTTTACAGGTTATTTCACGACACAACAATAGGGGGAAAACGATGTCAGGTAAAATCATTCTCTTGATTGGTGGATCGGGCAGCGGAAAGTCTTCCCTAATCAAACGTCTGCGGACGGAATACGCACACGTCCGGTTCATCCCGTCAGTGACGACACGACCGAAACGTCCGACGGAAATTGATGGAGCAAGCTATCACTTCGTCGACGTCAAGACGTTCCAGCAACTGATCCAAGAGGACGGGTTCATCGAATACGCCCATGTTCATCGCGCGTGGTACGGAACACCACGGCAAGCGTATGTCGATGTCCTCGAACAGGATCAAATCGTCATCAAGGACATCGATCCAAAAGGAGCAGCAAACTTTAAACGTCTGTTTGGTGACCAAGTCATTACGATCTTCGTCTCGGTCCCACCCGATTTGATGAAGGAGCGATTGTTGATGCGCGGTGATACACCGGAGTTCGAAGCGCGACTCGTCGATTACGAGGAAGCGTGGAAAGACCGCGATCACTACGATTATATGATCGAAAACATCGATTTCGAAACGGCGTATGCCGATCTGCTTGAGATCATTGCCAGCTATATCCCACAGGCATGACGAAGAGGACGCAAGTAAGCGTCCTCTTTTTGTCTTCAGAAAGGAGTCTTCATGCTACCAGATCATCCATTACTGACCGATATCGATAGCGTTAGACGGCTTGCCGGACGCTCGCACCAAGCCGTCTGGTTCGTCAAGACGGCAACAACACACTACATCGTCAAGGTCGTGACGGACCCATTAAGTCGTCAGTTTGAACGAGAGGCGGCTTTAATGGTACCAGAACAAAAGGGGATTTCTCACGCCTTACCGCTAGCGACCGGACGGACTGCGACGACCGCGTACGGCATTTATCCATACCTACCCGGACGAACCGTCCGAAGCGTGCTTCTCGAGTCACCGGAATTAGCCCCTCGACTCGGTCAGGAGGCAGGGCGAGCGTTGAAATGCATTCATGACGTGATAGCACCGAGCGGGACGGCGGCGTGGAAGGAACGTTGTCAGGCGAAACATGACCGCTATCGCGCAGCGGTTGATGGGTTGCTTGAGCCAGAATGGATCGAGCGACTCGATCGGTTCATCCATTTAAGACATTCACTGTTAGCTGAGCGTCCGAATCAACTGCAACATGACGATGTCCATCTTGATAATCTTCTTGTTGAGAATGGACATCTCTGTGCCTTCCTCGATTACGGGAACCATGATTACGGCGATCCGTGGCATGACTTCGTCAAATGTGGGTTGTTTCAAGTCGAGACGAGTCCCGTCTTTGCCCGTCACATGATCGATGGATACTTCGAGAGCGAAGTACCGTCTAACTTTTGGCAAATCTACAGCCTCTATATGGCGATGGTCGTCTTCTCGGCTCTCGTCTGGGCAAAACGGTTCGATGTAGACGGATTGGAGGCAATGCAACGACGCGTTCAGCGGATCATCCGAGACCACGATGGATTTCAGTGTGAAACACCGCTTTGGTATGAGAGGCAAAATCATGACTAAAAAAATGGATTCGTCTCTCACTTGAAGAGAAACGAATCCATTTTTTTGAGTGGACCTTTAAATGAAAAGGAAGATTACCATTCGAATCCTTCTTCACTATACTTGCCGTTCGAATTGAAGAACCGTTCTTCAGTTTTACCGTTTACCGTATTCGTATAAATTACGTAGACGTCGAGATGATCATTTTGATCCGCCATCTTCTTAGCGGCTTTCTTAGCATCCGCTTCAGTCGTATATGTTTCTGACTTACTTGCCTTACCATGTTTTTCTTGCCCTTGTTCTTCATAACCTTCTACTGTCCATACTTTTTTTGATGACATCATTAACTTCCTTTCCTGCCAAAAGCGAGTCCGCTTGGCTGTTACATTATGCTGTGCGAACCAATCCTTCGTCAACTGTTGCTTTATTCCGTGTCGATCTCGTCCAAATGATCGGCATAATAACGGAGTGCCCGGTTAAATGTCTGAATCGAGGCGTCCGACGACGTCGCAGCAAGACTCTTGAGTAACCGACCGACAGCCTGATTGACTTGACCGAGGTTGTACTCCGTCATCGCGAGGAATGCTTGTAAGGCGTGGGCGTCTGGAAACTCAAGCAACGCGCTTCGGAAAACGCTTGATGCTTCTTTGAACTGACCGATGACGCGGTATGTACTTCCGAGCCCGATATGAGCTTGCAAGCGGTCCTCACCAGCAAGACCGAGCGCAAGTGCTTGTTCATAGTAGGGGACAGCAGCCTGTTCCTCACCAAGACTATCATGACACCAAGCCATCTGATAGAGGACCGTCGGATCGTTAGGGGCTGTTTCGACATACTGACGGACGAGTTCCTTTGCTGCTTCATACTGCCCTGTCTTTCGTAAGTGTTGCACTGATTCGAAATCAAACATCGTGTTTCCTCCTAATCGATTACTAAAAAACGGATCCGATCGCTTTTGACCGGATCCGTTCCATCGAACAGCTTAGACTGTTTTTTCAAGCTTCGTTAAGAGCGAACGGAACAACTCCAGTTCCTGATCCGAGAAGTCTTCAAAGACGTCTGCAAGGTAATCCATCTTCATCGACTCGAGTTTTTCGTAAAGCTCAATGCCTTTCGGTGTTGCCCGCAGTTCGACGACGCGACGATCGAGCTCGCTCCGCTCACGTGAGATCAACTCTTTTTTCGTCAATTCGTCTGCCAGAGCCGTAATCATGCTTGCTGAAAATTGGAACTCTTGCGAGAGCGCTGAAGCAATTTGAGGACTGTTCGCACAAAGTGATTTTAAGATGAAGAACTCGTTACGTGTCAAGTAAGTCGTAAACATGCTACGCACGTCCTTTTTGATCGCGCGGTAGTTCATCCGTAATCCTTTTTCCGTATCAACGATCAACTGATCGCGTTGTGCTACTTCTAGTGTAGTTGCCATGTATCCTTCACTCTTTCTATACCGTAGTTTCTTTCACTCGTGATTTAGTATAGTGAAAAATTTTAGTTTAATCAATATTTTTCTCTTGAATCATCTGACTCGACGACACGGGCGACGATTTCTTCGACGTTGCGTAACTCCGGATAGAAACGGCGGAAGAAGTAGTCAATGCGGTGCGTATCTTCACCAGCGATCGTCAATGCCATACAGATATAGGCGATCCCGATTCCTTGACGAGGCAGGAATGGATTCGGCATGACCTTTGCACAACGTAAGGCGAGCGTACTATGTGTCGAGACCGCTTCAATCAGTTCACCGTACGTCCGGATATCGACGTAATGGAACATTCGGATCAGTTCGTTGATCAACTGTTGATCGGAATCGAGCATCATTTGTGACGTGACGAGACGTTTGTCGAGTTCGCTGATGACGGGGGAGTGGTCGATGAAGTAATTCAAGTTATCTGCTGTGATCCGGACTTGATGCGGATCAGACAAGATTTGTTGGACCGTCTCGTCTTCGAATTGTTTCAATTGCTTCTTGATGTTGACGAACTCCTGATCGGCGATCTCTAGAAGTCCTGCCACCCGACTGAAGCTACGCCGGACTTCTGCCGGGACGCTGTTCGGATTTTTATATCCAAGATCATGCTCGATCTCGGCCCACGCATGTTGGAGGATCGAGCGGATCTGAATCTCTGCCGTATAGTCCTTGAAACGTCCATACTCGCTCAAGGCAAGCCGCTGTTCACTGAGTGACGCAACGAAGTGGACCGAGAGGTAACCAAATTCCGTCGTATCAAGCAAGGTCGACTTATCGACCGATTGATCGCGATCGATCGCGAACTCATTCTCGATGATGCGTGCCGCTTCCCGGACATCGTCATGGAAATAGGTGACGATCCGGATCCCGGTCAAGTCATGGACGTCCTTGAGCGAACGGTATTTATTCGGTTGCCGTAAGACCTTTTGATACAGGCTCTCGGAGTCTTTCGTCCGGGCGACGATTGAGTGGTATTTGATGCCTGCCGCGTCTAACAGCTCGGACAAGAGCATCTTCAACTTGTCGGCGTAGGCATCGTATTCTTCCTTATCGTTGACATATTCGAGCATCATCGTATTTAAATCTTGTGATTGCACCGTTTCGCACCTTCCTCATCCTGTAGTCATCTAGCCATATTGTAGCACTCTGCTTCGTTAAACGCACAGCAAGACCCTGTTTGAAGCAGTACGATTCGTGGGAAAAAGACAAGTAGTACGTGTCCGGGAGGAGATTAATCATGGAAATAGTGGATGCCCGTGCTTTACCCGCCGATCATATGGATGTCTTGCATGTCACACCATCGTCGATCTATTTTCGACGTCGTCTCGATGACGCCCGTTACCACATCAGTCGGTATGATCTTGAAGATCAAGAACAAGTCGATCTGACGCAGCAGGCTTTGACGGATCACGGACCAACTCGTCCGTTTGTTCGTCATGGAAAGGTCTATTGTCTGAATGAACATACGCAAGAGCAAGGCGGGGAGACGGAAGTGCTCGTCCTCGATCTCTTGTCCGGGAAACGCGAGCAGATTGCGTCGTTTTATGTCGAAGGGGATTTGACGCTCTACTGGGTACTCAATGACAACTATCTCGTATTCTTGCAGACGACGGATACGACGTCCGCGTTTTTGTATGACGTCAAGGACGAATCACGGCAGACGATTCGCGATCCACGGCTCTACGGGATGACGGAGAATTACCGGGAACTCTATTTCTTTCTCGTCACGCTCGAAGACAAGGAGTACATCGTCTGTAACGCTCGGCTCGATGAGTTCTCGTTCTATGACGCCCTTGAAAGTGGTGTCATCTCACCAGAAGATCCGATTGATCACTCCGAAAGTCTGTTGATCGCACCACTGTCGACCTTGATTGAGGAGATTGAACAAGGTGTCGAACATTTATCATTTGCGACACTACTGAAATTAGATGGGGAAGGGGACACCGTCCAATATCTCGGGGAACAAGAAGGGCATCTTATCTTCAGTGCCTATACCGATCGTCTGAACGAAGAAATCTTTTACCGGATCGATACGGAAGCGAGTGTCGAAGAGGTCGCCCGGATCCAGTGGAGTGACTATGAACCGCTCGATTTCACTTACGATGACGTTGAGTCGACGATCTTCATCGTTAATGACCGTTCCGAGCACCATCATGAAGTAATCAACTTACGCAACGGTGCCCGATTCCTTGATAAAGAACCGTTCGAACGTGTCTTACGCGGACGTTTCTATCTACACGAAGCGATTGGAGACAACGCGGAACCGATGGTCACCGTCTATGATGCAGAACACAATGAACGCTATCGGTTCGAGGATGCCTATTATGTCACTGTGTCCGGGGAACTTGTCATCTTATCAGTCCATCAACTATAAAAAGGTGGGACTGACTCAAAAAAAGAATGACGCGTCACACGCTACTCCTACAGAAAAAGTGCATCTTTGCGCTGTCAGAGA